>CBFCYU010000006.1:0-24132 GCA_965602415.1 uncultured bacterium
GTCAACCGTTGCGGGAACCGTCAATTGAAGACGCCCGCGGCAACGAGCCGGAGTGCTGTCACGCCCTGTTGAGCGGTCGAGGCGGCCTCTGGATCGAAAAGCGCACGCAGCAGTGCTCCGAATGGCGTGTTCCCCGTCTCTCAATCCTGCGCACGCAGTCGAACCAGAGGCTGCGCTCTCCACGCCGCGGAAGCCCAAACCCGGGACTCCGCTACGAGCAGCGGAGCCCCGAGCCGACTGAGCAAGGAGGCTACGAGGCCAGGGCCTCGATAACGTCTTCCGGTAGTACCTCCATCCCCTCCTCGGCGATGCGAACGAACACATCGCCGATGCGAACGATGACGCGCTGGCCGATCGCCAGGTGCGGGCCGAGCCAGGGGGCGATACTCGTCAGTTCGAAGTACGCGTCGCTGTAGGCGACGATGTCGATCGTCTCCTGGTCCGCGTATTCGCTGTCGACCCAGACTCCTTCGCGGAAGAAGTACGTACGATCGTCGACGATCCGGACGCCCTCGACCCCCGTCTGCACCGTCTCGGCCTCGGACAGCGTCTTGAGCGACATCGCGCTCTGGACGGCGCTCGCCCCGGTCGCCGGCGCGGCGGCAGCCTGGCGGACCGCATCGGCCGCTTCCTCGGCGGACCCGACGTCCGCGTCGACCAGGAACGAGGTATACGAAGTGATGATCCCGTAGCGTCGGCTCAAGGCAACGACCGTGTCGATCAGCTCGTCGCTTTCCCCGTACAGGCGGATCTGATTCAACAGGTACGAGATCTTCCTCCCTGCCCAGAGGCGCGGGAGGAACGTGCTCTCCAGCGAGACACCGGGGAAGGCTTGCAGCGTGCTGTACGCCGTTGCGCCCCCGCCGGCGTTCCCCGACACGGTGATGCGCGCTTCCCCCTCGCCGCGGAAGCGACCGAGAACGAGAAGCTGCGTCCCGCGGAAGATGTCCGGCAACGCGGTCGGATAGATGTCGAATGCGTCGCTGCTGCCGCCGGCATCGGCGTCGTCAATCGCCAGAACCGTATCGGCGAGGACCGGCGACGCAATCTTGCGATAGAAGATCGAGAGAGCAACCTCGAGGTTCTCGCCCGGGAGGACGTACGTGGTCGTACCCCGGTTCTCCTGCGCCAGTTGGTCAAGGAGGACCGTGTTCACGTTGTTGCCGACGCCGAACACGAACACGCGCGCGTCCGTGACGTTCGCAGCAACCGCGTGCTCAGCGATCGTCACCGGATCGACTTCACCGACGGTCGGCTCCCCGTCGGTGAGGAAAACGAGGAACCGTGGGCGCTCGTTCGTCTCGAACAACGAGAAACCAAGGGACAGCGCGTCGTCGATGTTCGTCCCGCTCTCAGCCTCGATCCGCGATACCCAGGCCGCCGCTTGAGCGACGTTCGCCTCCGAGACCGGCACGAGGTGCGTCTGGAGCGCCGAACTGTAGTCGGAGAAGCTGATCACCGCGAACCGGTCGTCCGGATTCAGATTCTCGAGGATGAATCGGAGGGCTTCCTTCGCCTGCTCGATCTTCCGTCCGCTCATGCTCCCAGAGGAATCGAGGATGACGACGAGATCCTTCGGGATCGCTGCCGCGGCCGCCAGTAGCTCCGGCGGCGTCACGATCAACAGGAAGAAGCCGTCCTCCCCTGGAACTCGATACGTCAGCAGTGTCGTCCCGATCGCGTCGACCGACACGGAGTAGTAGAGGAGGAAGTCCTGGGTGGGAAGGACGTTGTTGGCCTCGAACAACCCCGTCGCCGCGTCCTCGGACGTCCGAACCACGCCGAGCGCGTGGGTCGGTGAGTAGGCGGCCGACAGGGGGGCGGTCGTTCGGAGATCGACGGAGATCGTTACCCGTTCGAGGGGACGCGCCGAGAAGCGCTCGGTGTCAAGGGGATAGCGGTATCGGTACGTTCCGCTCTCGGCGGACAACAGCTCCGAGTACGTGATCTCAATCCGTCGCTCGCCGCCGGCCGGAATCGGGAAGATCCGAGCCGACAGGGTATCACGCCCAATGTACTCGAGGAGCGCCGGGTCGATCGCCCGGCGGACGTAGTCCTCGTAGATCGCTCGCGCCTCGTCGGCATCGAGGATCCGCGCCTCGAGCGCCTCGCCATCGACCCACATCGTGAAGCTCGACACGACCGCCCCGGGCGGGAGCGGGAAAACATATCGGCCCTCGACGTCGCGGCCGGTCCCGTTGCGAAAGAGCTGATCGACGTGGGTCGTGACGACCCCGTCGCGGATCGTGACCTCGACGTCGTGATAGACGATCGAGAGCCAGCCATGCTCGGGGTGGTCCGGCAGAATGACCCCGTCGGCGAGCGTTCCGACGGAGAGCCCGATGATCCAGGCCAACGAGACAACAAGGACCGACCAAGCGAACCGGCGCTGCATAATCATCGCCTCCGTGGAAGGAATCGAGAGACTTACACGTTCGGAGGGGGTTCGTTCGCCGGACGCATGGCGCCGGCTAGATCCGCGAGGCACTCAACGACGCCAAACGGCCAGCTTCTTCACCAAGCCAGCCGATCGACGTGGCTACGACCGGGTCATCCAGGTCGTCTCCGACTTCGCCAGGATCGGCCGACAGATCGGCGTTGCACGATCGCGGTTCCGCTCCGGGCGAGCAACTCCAACGAGCCCGGGCACGCACGTCCTCCGGCAATACCGCAAGCGACAGGCCTCAAGGCTCGGCGTCCCACCCACTCGATGCGCTTCAGTACAGACCTCAAGGAATGAGCCGCGGTCGAGATCCGACGGCTCACCAGCCGGCCGACTAGGTCCGTGGACGTAGTATCAGCCGATCGACGGCCGCGTCCTCGATGTCTTCGCGTGTCCACAAAATCGGGTACGCCTGAACGGCCTGCCAGTCGGCGATCATGCTGTCGTAGCCCTTCGAGAACGGATGTCCGCTCTGACCGGTCGAATGGACGCCGACGCTGCGCGGCAAGTCGGCGAGGTCGACGACCATTCGCATCGCCGGAATGCTCTTCACGTCGAACGTGCCGAGGGAGACGTTCCACCGCGTGTTGCTGATCGTGTCGGTCATCCCGCCCACCGGAATCGGTCCCCGGTTCACGAGACGCTCGAAGATCCCGACGCCGCTCTGCCCCAACGGCTTGCTGACGAAAGTGGCTGTGTGCACTGCTCCCCACGACCACATCGCGCGATTCGCGCCGTGCCGCTCCTCCGCAGCAGCGCAGGCCTCGGCAAACGAACGCACGAGGATGTCGTCGCGGGTTTCGATCGCGTCGTCGGTCGTTGCGTCGTCCCACCACGGGTCTTCAGGCGCCTCCAGCAGGCAGCGGACTGCCCACATCTCGCGATCCCCGCCAACAAGCTGCGCATCGCTGCCAAGTTCGTCGGCGAACACATTGCGAACCAGGTTGTCCCACAGGTGAGCGTACAGGACCGCGCGAGCGCTCGACGGATCGAAACAGCCGTCCCACTCGAGCAGCCAGTTCCGCGCCTCGGCGAGCTCACCATCCTCGAACACGAACTCCGCAAGGTAGGGGAGGACTTCGTCGGCGCTCAGCAGCTTCGTGTCCCCCTGCATCGCCTGAAAGCTGTCGACGGAATGCGGTGCCCCGGCGGTCAACAGCTCGTGGACCCGCTGTGCGCGGTAGCCGTAGTCAATCTCGCCATTGAGCAGGTAGTTGGACCCCTCTCCCAACGTGTCGACGAGCAGGTTGTAGTACATCGGGGGCACGGCCGCGTGATTTGCCGCGACGATCACGCCGCTCGCCGGATTCAACACGTGGGGAAGGAGGTCGAACGGGAGGAACCCCTTCCATTCGTGCGCATCCGTCCATCCGATTGTCGGGACGAGTCCGTCGAACTCCGCAGCACGGATCGGAATCCTGCCGGCGAGCTGGTATCCGATGTTTCCGTCTGTGTCCGCATAGACGAAGTGCTGCGCCGGGACGTCCCAGTCGCGCAGCGCGTCGCGGAAAGCGTCCCAATCCTCCGCACGGTTGACGGCGACAATGGCCCGCGAGACCGTCCCCGGGTCGAGCGCCGTCCACCGTTGAGCCAGTGCCTCGTTGTTCTCGAAGCCGGAGACCTCACCGATCGCGGGATCGAGCCAGTTGTCGGTCGTGATCGGACCGAGATGCGTCTCGCGCACTCGAATCACAATCGGATCCGATCCGTCTCCGAATTCGATGACCTCCTCACGAACCGTCATGTCGCGCCAAGCGCCGTTCCATTCGTACTGCAGCGGATTGGCCGGGTTGATCCGCAGCCGGTAGACGTCGTGCACGTCGGGAAACGCGTTCGAGATCCCCCACGCGACCTTTGCATTGTGTCCGACGACCACGCCGAGGGAGGCCGGGAAGGCGAAGCCGACGACATCGAACGTCGGGTCCGCGCCCTCCGAGCAGTGCAGACCGATCTCGTACCAGACCGTGGGAAGCTGGATCCCGAGGTGCGTGTCGTTCGCCAGCAACGGCAGGCCGCTCTCCGTCCATTCGCCGCTGACCACCCAGGCGTTCGTCCCTCCGCCCGGGCCGGTGCCGAGGGCGGCGCCGATCGCGCCCCACTCCTGCCGTCGATAGGCCGACGCGCCCGTCGATGAGGGCGACAGACCCGGGACATCGACCGACGCGGAAGACGCCTCGGGAAGATCCTCGGGCCCCACGATCGTCGAGCGTTCGTCATACGGCCACGGCGGAGTCAGCCATGCGTCGGTCATCTCCGGTCCGATCTGCTCGTACAGCGCGCCGCGCAGCACGTCCTTGCTCTCTTCCAGCCCCATGTCCCAGGCCATCAGCTTGGCAAAGACGAGCGTGTCCACGAGGGTCCACGGGGCGATGTCGAAGTCGATCCCGGTCAGGCCGAGAACCCGGTACTCCAGCGCCAGCTCGCTCGGCGAACGGCTCGCGACGTAGGCGTTCACCCCGCCGCAGAACGCCTCGAGCCACGCCCGCGTCGTTTCGTCCATCGCGGCCGCCTCGGCCTTCGCCACGTGACGCCAGCCGAGCGTCCGGATGAAGATGTCGGCTCGCAGGGCCGCATCGTTCCTCCCGACCAACTTGCACAACGCGCCACTCGCCGTATGCCGCCAAAACTCCATCTGCCACCAGCGGTCCTGAGCCTGAACGTAGCCCTGAGCGAAGAAGAGGTCGCTCATGCTCGACGCGAAGATGTGCGGCACTCCATGCTCGTCTCGCAGGATCTCGACTGGCGCCTGCAGCCCGGCCGGTTCGACCAGGCCGTCGTGATCCGGAAGCGGACGATGGACCACGTCATAGACGACAAGCCAACCGCCGAGTGCGAGAAGCGCGACCGTCAACATCACGACACGAAACATATTCATCACTTCCCTGAGCTATCACGCAGTTCTAAGCCACAACCAGCATCTTCGGATCGAGGGCTCGGGGCAAGTTCGGGCGTCGGCGGTTCAAACGGCTCGATCCGATGCGTTGATCCAAACTGGGTCGAAGGGACGAAGCACGGGTCTCAAGAGGAATCCTTCCTAGCCGACGTCCACCTTCTCGTACGACACGTTTCCGGTAGGCTGTGTATATCTCGTTGCTCGAAGGAGGGAACGATGTTGCTGTTCGTGCGGATCGTCGCAATCGTTGCGATCCTCGGAATCGCCATGTTCGGTCTTCTGTCACCGGGCGACCAGGTGTTGCGCTCCTCGCTGGGTCGGGAGGAGGACCCCGAAGTGAGCGACGGCGACCTGGCAAGCGTCGCGGGCGGGAACACTCAGTTCGCCTTCGACCTGTACGCGGTCGTCCGCGAGAAGGACGGAAACGTCCTTTTCTCGCCGTACAGCATCTCGTTGGCCATGGCCATGGTTCGCGCCGGAGCTCGGGGAGAGACGGAGCGGCAGCTCGCCGAGGGACTGCACTTCGCCCTGGGCCAAGACGTGTTCCATCCCGCGTTCAACGCGCTCGGTCAGAGACTGGAAGCGGACGACGACGATCCGTTTGAGCTGCGGATCGCAAACGCCCTTTGGGGGCAGACGGGGTATCCGTTCAGACAGGCATTCCTCGACACCCTGGCCAAGCACTACGGAGCAGGACTGCGGCTCACGGATTTCGAGGACGATCCCGAGCATGCGCGACGCGCGATCAATCGCTGGATCGATCGGGCAACGAACGGCCGGATCCCCGACGCGCTCCCGGAAGGAAGCATCGGCCCGGACGCGCGGTTCGTCTTGAGCAACGCGATCTACTTCAACGCTGAGTGGAGGTACAAGTTTGCGCGCCGCTGGACCGCCGACGAGCCGTTTCACCTAGCAAGCGGAGAGTCGGTGCCGGTTCCCATGATGCGCCACGACGGTCTTCGAATGCTGCGATACGCGTACGTCGCCGGATGCCAGGCGGTCGAGCTGCCGTACAAGGGGAAGCGGGTGTCGATGATCCTTCTTCTTCCGGACGAAGGACAACTCGACGCGTTCGAACGCGCGCTCGGCCCGACCCGATGGAACGAGATCACGACGGCGCTGTCGGGACAAGAAGTGAAGCTCATCATGCCCAAGTTCCGCTACACCGACGGGATGTCGCTCGCGCGTTCGCTCGGCGAACTCGGGACCACCGATCTGTTCGATCCCAGTGCGGCCGATCTCACCGGAATCGCGGGGAGGCCGCTGTTCCTGCAGTCTGCCTTCCATCAGGCGTTCATCGACGTCAACGAAGAGCGCACGGAGGCGGCCGCTGCGACGGTCCTCGTCGGTGCCGAGGCCGCACCCGATCAGCCCGTCCGAATGGTCGTCGATCGACCCTTCGTGTTCGTCATCCGTGACAATCCCACCGGGACGATTCTCTTCGTGGGGCGCGTGATGGATCCACGCGCGAACGGCTGACCGGCCGCAGACGACAAGCGAACCGCAGGGCCGACCCAGCCCCCTTGGGCCGGGATCAGTAGCTTGCCGCAATCTCCCACAGGATCGACTCGATGCGACCTTCGGCATACGATAGAAGCGGCGTCAAGCCAGGTGGGAAGGCCGGATTGAGCCGGTTGAAGAAGTAGATGATCGCCGTGTCGCCCGACGAGCGAACCTTCATCATGCTGCGACTTCCGAATGCGCCCCCGCCGTGCCCGCCCACATCCCCATCGGGCCAGAGCATCCACCCGAGACCGTATGAGAATCCCTGCGCAGACGGCTCGGACCAATGGGCGCTCTGCATCATCTCAACGGTTTCCTCGCTGAGGATTCGGGCGTCTCCGAACGCGCCGCCGTTCATCAGCGCAATGAGGAATCGCGACAGATCACTGAGCGTAGTGCGGATCCCGCCGGCGCCGAGGGACCCGATCTCGTAGTGTCCCATGGGAATGTAGACCCCGAAACACTGCATGTAGGGCATCGCAAGACGGTCCGGCTCGATCCCGGAGACGCGGTAGACCGTGTGGCCCATCCCCAACGGCGCGAAGATTCTCTCCGCGACGTACTCCTCGAAAGGCTGCCCGGAGACCCGCTCGACAAGATACGCGAGCAGCTCGTAGCCGATGTTGGCGTACTCCATCCGGTCGCCGGGTTCGTAGTCCATCCAGTAGGTCGGACGGTAGTTCGATCCGCTCGGAGCGACGACGTCGGCCAGCTCGTCCGTGTCGTAGGGTTGGAAATAGAACGTCGAGAAGAAGTGATTGTTCTCCTGCGCGAGGCTCGCGCCGTGGCTGAGAAGCATTCGGAAGGTGATCGGGGTTTCCGGGAAGGCCGGGTTGCGCAGGCCGAACGGCAGAAACGCGTTGACGTCGTCATCGAGCTCGAAGTGTCCGGCTTCGTGGAGCTGCAGGACCGCCGTGGCCGTGAACACCTTGGAGACCGAGCCGATCATATACAGCGTCTCCTCGGACGGTTCACGGCTCGCGTAGACATCGCTCCAGCCCCAAGCGTCCTGCCAAACGATGCGATCCCCCTTGACAATGCAGGCGGAGAACGACGGCATGTGCCCCAGTCGGCGGAGCAACTCGACGCGAAGCTTGGTTCCCCAATCCGACGTATCGTGAGCCAGTGCAGCTCCCGTAAGCCACGCGAGAACCACGAGCCCGCAAAGCACCGGTGCAGCGATCACTCGTCTCACGAGCCGAACCTCCTTGTTTGCCGGAGAGTGCGAGAACTCTACGAGTTCGCCGGACACGAGACAACCCCGCGAAGAAGGCAGATGTTGGGCTCGGCGGTCGACATCCTTGTGCGCGCCGTGTCTTACGAATGCCCGCCGAAGCCGCAATGGGGAAACGGAGGATCCGGCCCCGTTCTCCTGGCCGGCCTAGTGGCGGCTAACGGCGAGGATGGCGGCCGCCAATCCAGTGAGAGCGACGACGACCACGGTCCAGCTGATCCAGCTGAGGGCACGCTCGGCCCATGGCGGCTCGTAGGCGCCGGGCAGGTGCAGGAGGATGACGTCGGCCTCGGGGTTGGGGTTCCATTCGCTGTACCGGCTGATGGAGTGCGCGGTCACTAGACCGTTACCCATGTACAGGGCAACGTGTTCGATCCAGCCGTTGCGATCGGCGTCGTAGGCAACAACGTCTCCGGGAACCAGGGCCGATATTCGGTCCACGCCCGCCGCACCTTGATCGACAAGCCAGTCGACCAGCCGCTGGGCGCCCGGCTCGCCGTAGGCGAGGGTTCGGCTCGGAACGTCAAGACCTCCGGCCGGCTCGTTCGGTTCGCTGCCAATACAGCAGGACACGAAGTGGGCGCAGTCGAATCCCTCTTCGTCCGTCGGCACAGGTTCCCCAACTCCAAGTAGCGTCGGACCCTCGCGATCTGCGAAGTAGTAGGCGTCGCTGCAGACTGTGTCCCAGTAGTCACGGGCGTATCGGCGAGCAGCCAAGCGGTCGTACGTCGCGCGAACGGGAGCACAAACGGCGAGTACTCCACTCAGTACCAACAACAGAACCACGGCGCGAGATCGAGACAGTCTTGTAGTCACGCGTGCCCCCCAGGATGGACGACGTAGACTATCGTCTCGTCCTCGTGTCGACAACACCCGTACATGGGAGCAACTCATCAAGGCTTGACAGAGCGGCGAACTGTTCGATGCCCGTGGGCAAGGAGTTCCGAAAGAATTCCGAGCGACTCGCCGATGAATCCGAAGAAGCTCGGTGTCAGGCGAGAAGATTGGCGCCGGGACACTGAGAGTGAAGATCCGTCCTGGTGCACCCCGCGACAGAGTTGATCGGCGGGCGGGCGTGAAGGATAGTGCTGGCGTGAACGCGAGGAAGCCTGTTTCCCTGCCCAGTGTGATCGACATCCTGAAGCCGGCGGTCGGCCCGAGTTCCTCTCACACGTTGGGGGCTATGCGCGCGGGGCTCTTGTTCCGCAGGCAGCTTGAACGGAGAACCGAGTTTCAGCCTGGGCACCGCATGTCGGTCACGCTGTACGGAAGTCTCGCGCACACCGGGAAGGGGCACCTCACGGATCTCGCCGTGGTGGCGGGACTCTCGGGCTGTGTTCCGGAGGACATCGCCGTACGATCGATGAAGTCGATCTACGATGAGATCTCCTCGACGGGCGTTCTCCTGCTTCCTTCTCATGGGCTCGTCTTACAGCCCAAGACGGACATCATCTTCGACACGGAGACTCCACCTCAGCCCCACCCGAACACGCTGCGCTTTACGTTGCACGATCGCAAGGGCCTCGTCGTGCTGTCCGCACTCTACTGCTCGGTCGGCGGCGGTGTCGTCGTGGAGGGCTCGGAGCTTGATGCGCTGCAGGGTGACCGGGAATCCCACCCCGTCGCCGCCCGCGACATCGTCAACGACTGTCAACGGCGCGGGGAGTCGCTCGTCGACTACGCGTTGGCGATGGAACGTTCCATCCACGGGCATTCGCGCGATCGTGTGATCGACCATCTGCAGAGGGTCTGGGATCTGATGTCGCGATCGATCGACAGCGGACTGCGCCGCGAGGGCGTCCTCCCGGGTCCGCTCGGTGTCGAACGACGGGCCGCCGCGATGCTGGCTCACTTCGATGAACAACACGGTACCCCGGGCATCGTCTCGGCGGGCACCACCCGTGCCTCCATCTACGCGATTGCCGTGGCAGAGGAGAACGGCGACGGCGGCGCGATCGTCACCGCGCCGACCTGCGGGTCGGCCGGCGTGCTTCCGGCGTGCCTACGTGTCATGCAGCAGTCACTCCACCTGTCGGATGAGCAGATCTACGATGCGTTGCTTGTGGCCGGCGTCATCGGAGGCCTTGCCGTCGCCAAAGCGTCGATCGCCGGCGCGTTGGTCGGATGCCAAGGCGAGATCGGTGTGGCCAGCGCAATGGCCGCGGCGGCCGTCTGCCACCTCCTCGGCGGCTCGGTCGCCGACCAGGTCGATCGCGCTGCCGAGACGGCGCTCGAGCACTATCTCGGCCTTACGTGCGACCCCGTGGCCGGGCTGGTCCAGATCCCGTGCATCGAGCGCAACGCAGCCGGCGCGGCCTCGGCGCTCAACGCTGCAAACCTGGCGATGATCTCAGGTGGCCGAGACCGGGTCAGCTTCGACGCGACCCTCGAAGTCATGCATCAGACCGGCCTCGACATGCGAAGCCGCTACAAGGAGACCTCGCTCGGCGGCCTTGCCGCCATCGTCGACCTGGATCGAGACGGCGTGCCGGACATTGAGCCATCAGGATAGCGCAGCAAATTCAACGCGATTCCGCTCAACGCCGCACACCTAGCACGATGCGTAGACATAGACATCGACGATCAATCCGGTCGGGTCGCGCAATAGGGCGATATCACGATGCGTGAAGAATACCCCGGCATCCACACATCGCTCACTGTCAGATGTCGACCGTCAGTGAAGCCTGTGGCTCACAGCACGCCGTGGCAGCGGATGCTGCAACCTATCCGCAAGATGGCGCGTTCTACTCGCTCTCGTGGCATGGAGAGGCAACGTGCCTGCATGCCTTGTCCTGCAAGTCGCGAGAGTTTGCCGAACGAGCCGATCTTCGCCACCATGCGCGTTGGTGATGACCCATGATCCCGGCGTCCGTACTCGACTTGATCGGCAATACGCCATTGGTCCGACTCGACCGGTTCGGGCGCGATTGCCCGGCGTCCCTCGTGGCGAAGCTGGAGATGTTCAACCCGATCAGTGTGAAGGATCGCCCAGTCCTGGCGATGATCGAGGACGCCGAGCGTCGCGGCCTGATCAACAGAGACACCACGATCATCGAAGCGACCAGTGGGAACACCGGCATGGCGTTGGCCTACATCTGCGCCATCAAGGGCTACCGGCTCATCATTTGCATGAGTGAGGCAATGAGCGAGGAGCGCAAGCGCGTCCTTCGGGTATTCGGCGCCGAGCTTGTTCTGACCCCGCCGAGGGAGCACACGTTGGCCGCAAAGCGGAAGGCGATGCAGCTCGCGGAAGAGATCGACAACACCTTCTACGTCAACCAGCACGCCAATCCCGCCAACATCGAGGCGCACGTCCGTACGACGGCAGAGGAGATCTGGCGGGATACCGAAGGTCGAGTCGACATCGTCATTGCCGCGCTCGGGACAACAGGGACAGCAGGTGGAATCGCCCGAGCGCTTAAGCCGCGTCGCCCGCAGTTGCAGGTCATCGGCGTCGAGCCCTCCACGGCGCCGATGCTCTCTCAGGGGAGCTGGCGTCCTCACAGACTCCCCGGGACCAGCCCCGGATTCAAACCGGAACTCTACGATCCCGCCCTACTCGACGAGATCATCACGATCGATCCCGAGGAAGAGGCCTATCCGACGTGTCGCAGACTCGCCAGAGAAGAGGGACTGCTCGTCGGCGTCTCATCCGGGGCAACCGCCGCGGCGGCGCTCCACGTCGGAAGCCGAACCGAGAACAAGTCCAAGCTCATCGTCTCCATCTTCGCGGACTCCGGACAGCGTTACCTCACCGTGGAGGGGCTGTTCGTCTAGGACCGGCTCTGACGCGTCAAGGACGAATCGCCTCGTCGAACACGAGACTGCAACAGGTTATGGCGCCTTCGGCCTTCGCAAGCTCGCTGACGTCCACTGTGTGCACCTCCATCCCGCGCGCCTCGATCCGCCGGGCGGTTTTCGGGAACGCGGTGGGATAGACGATCCGGTCGCCGATCCGCAGTGCGTTGGCGGCATGACGCTCGCTTGGATCGACTTCGATGAGTTCGAAGCCGGCGAAGGTGCTCGCGTCAATCCAAGAAGGTTGGATCAGTAGCGTTTCCTCCGCGACCTGCGTGACCGCGGACTTCAAGTGCAGACAGCCGTCCACCGGGACGCCGATGACGGAGTATCCCCTCGGCACCAAGAGCCGCCTCATCTGCTCGATCCCATCCGCGTTCGACCGCTCGGTCTGCCCGACGAAGAGGGTCCGTCCGATCGTCAGGACATCGCCGCCGTCCAAGGTTCCTGGCGCTTCAATGGTCACGATCGGGCGGTACGTCTGGAGTGAATGGGCCACTGCGCTCGTCTCCGCTCGACGAGACGGCGCTCCAGGCCGCGTGATGACCGCAAGTTCATCGAGCACAACGGCCGTGTCTTCAATGAACACCGAGTCGGGGCAATCCGGTGCGGCCGGAACTCGCTCAACCCGGCAGCCGAGTTCGCGAAGCGCGTCTTCATAGGCCGCGTGTTGCACACGCGCCAGGACCACATCGATCGGCTTCCGGACGACATGCGTCAACTCGCACCGACCGATCGCATCGCCAACCTTGCGGGTGAGTGCAATCCTGGCCACAGAACCTCCTCTCTTCCTTGGCGTCACAACAAGGATCCTTTCCCAGAGCGCGCACGGCAAGCCATCGCCCTCTCGCAGGCTGGGAGCTTACTCCTGGCGTTCCTTTGTCTCTGCGACCCGTTCGGCGATCACGCTAGTGATAGAGTGGTGAAGCCCCAAGAAGCCGGCTGCCGCTGCAGAGGGCGTATCTGTGTACGATTGCAGTTCGGTAGATCCGCTCGCTGTACGTGGCCTTCCCCTCGATGCCTGGGAGCAGCCAGCCGCAGGGTGGCCGTACGGCGAGGTCTTCCATATCTCCGATGAGAACGGAGATTGGCATCAGCATGGCATCGGACCATGGCACCCAAAGCAGATCCCGTACACTGCAAGCGGCAGTCGCTATCCTCACGAGGAGGGAGAAGCGATGAGAGACCTTTGGAGCGGGACGTACAAGAGCCCGAAGTTCTGGGACGAGACAGCGGAAGAGTTGATCTCGATGGCCGGTATGCCACCGGGCGTCGCCGTCCTCGATGTCGGGACCGGATACGGCGGAACGCTTTTCCGAGCGCTCGACCGGATCGGCGAGTCCGGTCGGATTGTCGGGATCGACGTGGAGACCGAATGCGTCGACTGGACGAAGAAGGAGGTCGCGAAGCGCGGTATCTCGAACGCCGAGATCCTCCTGATGAACGCACGATCGATGAGCTTCCCTGACGCAAGCTTCGACATCGCCATTGCCGGTTTGGTGGGGCTCGACGAGGACTACGACTTCGACGTTGGCCGAACGATCGACGATGCCCCGATGATCCGAGAGATCTTCCGCGTTCTGACTCCCGGCGGGCGCCTCTACGTCAGCGGCTGGCTCTGGCAAGAACACCTCGAGTGGATGGGCGAACTCGTCAGGCGCTATCTACCCGATTGCGACAACCACGGATACTTCCCTGCAACGGAAGAAGGCTACATCGATCTCTTGAGCAGCGCGGGATTCACAGACATCCGCACTGTGCCCTTCAACGGACGCTACACGTTCGACGATCCAGCAAACTGGATGGCGACCATCCATCACGTCTGGGAGCCGGAACTCGACCGGATCCGCGCTCTGCCGCCCGAGCGCCTGCGGAGGTTCGAGGAGGACGCCTTCGACCTGCTCGCAGGACACGTCAACGAGCGAGGGAAGCTTGCGTACCGGATATCGGCCGTCCTCATGGCCGGGCAGAGGCCCGTCGCCCCCTAGGTTGGGCGCTTGCTCGATTCCGGGACGCAACACTCATCCACTTCTCCGTCCTCACTTCTTCGAGCGAGCAGTTCGATTCGACCGGGTCTGCTTGCATCCCTGAGTGTGAGAGGGGCTTGCGGGATCTCTCCGACCGGCCATGCGCTTGGACTGCGGATCGATCAAGCTCTGTACCTTTCACGTCCCCGGAATACCAAGCCCGCCCGCCCTTGCCGGACCGCCACTGAAGCAAATCACGGGAGACGCGAGGGGAAGAATCGGCAATGTGACCCACATTACATTCGGACATCGGTGCGATTCCTCCCGAACCGACACGACATGCACAGCGGCCATCTCACGGAGACCATCCAACATCCCTGTTCTAGGCTATTTGTTGGGAATACGATAAGGGGGGGTAGAAATGAGAATTGCGTGCTGCACCCTGGAGATGATCACCCTCATCTTCCTGCTCTTCGTGAGCCTCAATGGGGGGTTCAGCTACATCAACGCGCCCAGAACCGACCTCGTTGCCGAATCCACGACGGAACTCGTGTCGGCGTGGGGCACACCGGACAGCGTCGTGACCGCCACCGATCTCGGCTTCGTCTCGTCACAACTCGCAGCGGTCGAGATCTGGTCATACGACAACCCGTTACGCTCCGTGATCGTCCGCAACGACGTGGTGGTATCGATTCGGACAGGATAAGCGTCTGGGGTCAGATCTTGATTCTTAGGGTTTCCGACTCTCGTCGATGCGCTTCGCAATCACACTGATCGTCGAGTAGCAGAGCCCGAGATGATCGCCGACCTCTTTCAGCTTGTACTGGTGCTTCCGGACGGCAGCGTGAATGCGCTCGTTCCGCGTCGGTTTATCTGGAACATCGGCGAACAGCTCCTCTAGCTTGGGGCGCACAGCGAGGCGCTCGTCTCGACGGATCTCGCGGTTCTCTTCGATATCCCTCAGCAGAGGCTTCAATGATTGGACAAGGGCATCGCTCCCCATCAACACCCCTGCCGTCACATCCTCCCCTACGTTGACGCCTCGACCTTGCTTGACGAAATCCCGGTAGGTCCGAATCGCCTTCCCCCGATTGACGGCAAACTGCGAGAGCAGCCAGTCCACCGTCAGGAAGCTGGGAGGGTCGATCTGCCCCGCTGTGGCCCGGTAGCTGCTCCATCGCCAGTCCCGGGCACTTCGAGCCAGCTTGGCACGAACCGGATTGAGGACGATGTAGCGGGCCAGCTCAAGCAGATAGCTCTCTTTCTCCACGACGATCGACTTGAAGCGCCCCTGCACCAGATGACCCGCACGCGAGTGCTCGCGATTGAACCACTGCGTGTAGACACCGTTGAGATGCTGCATACCCCGCGAGAGGTTGGGTTGGGGCGTCTCGATGAGGAGGTGATAATGGCTCGTCATCAAGCAGTATGCGTGGCAGATCCAACCGAACCGCTCAACGACCGTGCCGAGAACTTCGAGGAAGCGAACCCGATCGGTGTCATCTAGGAAGATCGCTGTCCCAGCGTTCCCCCGGCTGGTGACGTGATACACCGCATCCTGGAATTCAAGCCTCAGCGGACGAGCCATGCAACCAGTATAGCAACCCAAACCCTAAGAATCAAGATCTGACCCCATAAACGTCCTCCTGGATTCCAGCAGGCGATCTGAGCGGAAGACTTGCGCCGTGTTGAGAGCAGCCTCAACTGACCTCCGCGGGAAAGGGCGGCAGAGGGTAAACTAGGGACATGGGATTGATTGACACGCAACGCGCTTCGATCGAAGAGTACGCCCGTGCTCGATTCCACAATGCCGGGGGCTGGCAGCAGATGAGGCAATGGGTTGACAGCCTCTCCACGGTGCCGTCGGCAAAGGAGATGACTGCGCATACTGTGGCACCCTACAGCGTGCGCGATATGGTGGGCATGATCGAAACGCGGCCATGCCGCGGGGTATCGCCGCTGGTTCATGCCTGCCGGAGGCAGCCGAAGTGCATGACGGCGCATCAGAATTGCTGGTACAACGTGGCGGACAACGCGATGTGCGTGCGGCGCTCCACGCGTGGGGGTGCTTCGCTCAAACGGGGTAGTCCATGAAGCGGGCGTCTCGAGACGTAGTCCCCACGGAACTAAGCGGCACGGAGCATCCGCAGACCAATCATGCCAAGCGGTGGGGTAGATGAGTGACATCTCTCCTCGCACTCACCGAACTAAGCTATGCGTCCCCGGAATCCTTGTCCTACGAGAACCCGCTCCGCTCCGTGATCGTCCGCGACAACATCGTCGTCTCGATTCAGGAGGGATAGGGACGAATGGCGGCGGTGCGTTGGCACATGCCCCCCGTTCGTAGTTCGACCGGACTGCCGAGCAACCGCGAACTCCGGAAGTACACGACCTGGTGCAGGATCTTCCGCCCCGGATGGCCTAACCCGCTCTGAGTCCCATCCTGTAGGCAAGGACGAGGTCTCTCCGCTCCAGTCCTTCCGCGAAGCGGTCCGACAGACGCGCGTCCTTCAGGAGTGACGCGATCGAAGCATTGATCACGTCACTAGTTTCGCTCTCGACGAGCCCGGCGGCATCCCGCCCAGCGAGGAAGGCACCGGCCGTCTCGAACCTAAGCGCGGGGTGCGTCTCGTAGTCGATCTCGTATCTTCGTGTTCCCGTCGATTCATGTGCCGCCATTGCCGCGCACGCGTCCTCGAGGTCGTGAGGGCGAGCCCTCGACCTAGCTGCGTGGAGCTTGTTGGCGATCAGCAAGCAGAGTGGCGCGACGGGGATTCCGCGAGTGCCGACGGCAAGCTCAACCACATGTGCGACCGCCTCGGGGAGAGCGACTGCGTCAACCCGATCTCCGTCAGGCAGCTGGATCTCGCTCGGCGGAATCGCTGTCGGATCCATCGCCAGGATGTCGACCTCAATGCCATTGGCTGTCCTAAATCGATGGGCTACGGCGGTATCGATGAGCCCCGCCTTGCCCAACATGGGACGGATCGCCTCAAGTCCGCCAGGGACCGCGACAGCGAGATCGAGGTCGCGCGTTGTTCTTGAGAGATCGACATCGTGCAGGAGGAGCGCCGTTGCGCCAATGATGGCAACCGGATGTCCGGCGCGCTCGAGAGCTCCTGCGAGTCGGCAAAGGTCGTCGACGAATGTCGCTCCGAGTCGCTCTACAAGGTCCAAGCGAGGTACTCCTTCCGCAGGCGCATTGCGGTCTCTGCGAGGCGGTCGTCGTCTTCGGCCATCAGCTCCGCATAGGTAAAGGCTGTGCCTGCTACGCGTGCTTCGCGGAACATTCGGCTACCCCCAATCTCGGGCGAGTACAACTCGCAGAGCTCGACCGAGCCATCCTCCGACGGAGCGAGGCGCAGCTTCCGGCGCAGAGCATCGGCCCGATTCCCGGGCACATAGAGCCGGAGCCTCCCCGGCCGAAGGTGCCCCGTGTAAACGTCTCCTGCGACCTCACCTCCGACCACGATCAGATGACCCAGCACCTCGACGGCCCTCTCCACGAGCAGATCGAAGTCGGAGGTGGGATCCCGATATCGCCCAAGGTCGAGGGCAGGGGCTAGCCTGGCCTCGTAGGCCTCGTCCCACAGGCGTAGCAGCCGCCCCCCGTCGAGAATCTCGACATCACCTGCTCCGTGACCCTGAACCGTGCCATCCCGCTCGAGCTCCCTGATGACCTTTCCGATCTTGTCGATCGACACGCCCGTTGTCTCTCGAATCTTTCGATACGTCGCGCCAATGCGCGGTCCACGCCTGAGAAGATCGTGAAGGACCTTCGCCCCGGAGACGCTGAAGTGTTGACCCTTTGGTGTCGGAGGGCGCTTCGGACCCTTGCCCGCGACCCGCACGAGCACCTCACCAGGGACTTCAAGGAATGCGTTTCCCTGAGCATCCGCATACCAGAACCCTCGCTCTCGGAGCCGAACGCCGACACTGTCCGTCACATACTCACTGAAGAACATCCGGACAGCGCATCCCCCGTCATGGCCAATCGCCTCGAAGAGGGGAACATCTGCAGGTCGCATCCGGCAGCGCACATCGACGCCGATGCACAAGTCAGCTCTCAAGCCTTTGAGGCGGTAGACGTAGTCGGTCGCGCAAAACGTCTTCGAGTCGTGCCTGAACTCGAAGGGGGCCTGGAGGATTCCTCCGATGGTCCTTTCGCAAGCATTCCTGATCTCGGTCTCGTTCATGGTGTACGCTCTTCTGCCCTGTACGTGCGGCGCGTACACAATCATATCGCGTACACATGGGATGTCAACGTCAGCCTTCAGACAGGCGGACCATCAACAGCAATCGCAGTGCTGAAGACTCCCAGCCTGTTCCTCGGGATCTAGACAAAGGGGGAGAGATGAAGATCGCGTGCTGCACCATGGAGATGATCGCCCTCATCTTCTTGCTCTTCGTGAGCCTCAACGGAGGGTTCAGCTACATCAACGCGCCCAGAACCGACCTCATCAGCGAATCCACGACGGAACTCGTGTCGGCGTGGGGCGCACCGGACAGCGTTGTCGCTGCTGTCGACTTGGGCCTCTTGTCGTCACAGCTCGAAACGGTCGAGGTCTGGTCATACGAGGACCCGCTGCGCTCCGTGGTCGTCCGAGACGATGTTGTGATCTCGATCCAGGAGGGATGAGAGATCGGAGCCCAGTGTGCCCCCGGCAGAAGGCCCGTATCGTCGTGCAGGTTTGAGTGGATCAAGCCTTCCGGTTCTGCCGCAATACGAAGCGGGCCCAGACCGCGCCCGCCAGGTCGATACCTCCGAACAGAAGCACGATCGGCTTGACAGGATTCGCGATGACGAATCCGGCGACATGTTCGATGCAGCGTCTGACGCCACCTTGTTTCATTGGCCACAATTCCTTTCCCGACACACGCGCTACGACCCCAGGTACTTCCTCTGGAGAACACGGGCTTTGGCGAGGCCATCCGCGGTGAAGTCGACCGATTTCGACCGGTGAGTGGACGTCAACAGACCTTCCTCCACCAAGGCGTCAAGAATCTCGTACCGATGGGTCTTCCAGGCCTTGTGTAACGTCGGCGCACCACGGAATGGCTCCTCTTCCCACGAGGCAAGATAGAGAAGGAGCAGGGTCAGCTCAGCCATAGCTCGTTCCCGTTCGTTGTCGTGTTCCGTCATGTGATCGCCTCCCGACGGATGCTATCACACCTCCGTGAAATGTCGACGCAGCGGAGCGGAAGCACACGCCTAGCAGCCTGTCGCCATGAGAAAGCTCCACCGCACGAAACGTGACTGTAGTAGCGACATCTATCCGATTTATATAAACTGTACTATTGATTTTATGTCGCTAAGACGCTAGTATACTTCCCATATCTCCAGAGGAGAGACCATGTCGATCATCGATCAGAACGAACTGCTCGGTGTCATCCGCGGATACAACCCGTGGTGGCGAGAAGCCGAGCAGGAGGTGCCTCGCTTCAAGCGGATCGCGTACGACAAGTGCCTGCAATACCTACTCCATCCGACACTCAAACGCGCCGTGCTGCTTGCCGGGCCCAGGCGAGTCGGAAAGACCACCGTTCTGCGCCAGATCGCCAACGACTTGGCCCTCGGAGAGAACTCGCAGTGGTCGCCGCAAAGCATCTTGTACCTGAGTCTGGACCACCCGCTGGTGAGACTCTCCTCACTTCCTGAACTCCTGCGCCTCTACCACGAGCTCATCCATCCCGAGGGCCAGCCGGCTGTACTCCTGCTTGACGAGGTCCAATACGCCCGCGACTGGGACGATCACCTCAAGCAGCTGATCGACCACCATCCGGAGTACCGGATTCTCGCGACCGGATCTGCGACGGTGACCCAGCAGGAGGATCTGATCGACACGGGCGTCGGAAGGTGGGTTCGCGTGCTGATTCCCACGCTGTCTTTCTACGAGTTCACCCAGATCAGCGAACAGGATACCCCTGACATCGATGAGGAACTCAAGCCGCGAGACCTCTTCGCGTGCTCTCCATCCAAGCTCGCTGACATCGCGGTCCGCGCACGATCCATCTTCCCCAGCTTCCAGCGGTACCTGCTTGTTGGAGGATTCCCGGAGACATCAACGCTCCCTACGGGATTGGCCCAGCGGCTCCTGCGGGAAGATGTCGTGGAGCGCGTTCTCAAGCGGGACATGACCGCTCTGTTCGGCGTTCGAAAGGTCGACGAACTGGAGCGCCTCTTCCTTTACCTCTGCATGCACACCGGCGGGATCCTGGAGATCAAGAAGGCGGCCACCGCACTCGAAGTCTCTCCGTCGACCGTCTCGAGCCACGTGGGCTTCCTTGAGCAAGCGGGCCTGATCTACGTCCTCCCGCCGATTCGAATCGGTGGGAAGAAGGTGCTCAAGGCGAGGAACAAGATCTACCTCGCAGACGCGGCGCTTCGAAGTGCAGTCCTGCTTCGCGGCGATGAAGTGCTGACGCGGCCCGATGAGCTGGGGATGATTGTCGAGACAGCGATTCTTCGACACCTGATCTCCTACCACTACGCAGACAATCCAAGGGTCGGATACTGGAGAGATGCACGTACCGATAGAGAGATCGACATCATCGTGGAAAGCCCGGGCTATCGGATCGCTGTAGAAGTCAAGTACCGAACGGATGCTGCCATCCCAGCCAAGGCAGGCATCCATGCCTACTGCGACGCGGAATCCGTCAGCCATGCCTATTGGGTCACGCAGCGCGACAAGGACTTCGACATTCGCCCCTGCGGTGAGTCGAAGACTCCCGTCCTGAGAATCCCAGCCCATCTCTTCATGTACCTGCTCGGGCAAGCCGAGAGGGGATTCGCGCGCAGCGACTAGCTGAACGGACTCCATGCAGATCGCGTGACACGGCCCTACCGCGGCGCAAGGAACGACGACTGCCTTCCTCACCCACGCGGGCGGGTTCCCGGACAACGACGCCAGCACCGAACTCCCGGACTGTCTCACACAGGCGGAATCCTGGGGGTTTGCCGATCGACTGGCCGGGCAGAGGCTGGCACGGACCGTCCCGCTCGCCGGAATCGCCAAGATGGCCGACCACGTCCGCGCCGGCGACTTGGCTCCGAACCTCGCTGCCGTGCTCGGCCCGTAGAGGCTCCGCGACACACGCTTCGCCGCGGCCGGATCCTGAGCCTGTCCGTCCGTGGGTATACTTCTCAGCCGGAATCATGCGAAGCGAACCCGTGATCCAGACGAGCGCAATCATCGAATCCCCGTGGGCGCAATCGGCCGACAACGTGGTTGAGAAGCTCGACGTCTCGCCCGAGGTCGGACTCGACGTCCACACTGTCGCCGAGCGCCTCCGCGTGCACGGGCCGAATCTCCTTCAAGAGCCAAGGCGGACGGCCTGGTGGGAGATCCTCGCGCGCCAGTTCAAGAGCCTGATCGTGATCCTGCTCGCCGTTGCGGCGGGGGTCTCGTTGGCATTTGGTGAGTGGCTCGAAGGGGCCGCCATCGGCCTCGTGATTCTTGTCAACGCCGCCATCGGCCTCATCACCGAGCTACGCGCCGTAAAGTCGATGGAGGCGCTGCAGCGGCTGACGCGCGTCCGGACCAAGGTTCGCCGGACCGGAGATCTGGTTGAAGTACCGGCCGAAGGCATCGTCCCCGGCGACGTCATCGTCCTCGAGGCCGGCGACCTGATCTCGGCCGATCTACGGCTTCTGACCGCCTCCAAGCTTCAGGCGAACGAGTCCGCGCTCACGGGCGAAAGCCTCCCCGTGTCAAAGGGCGTCAAACCTCTGGCCGAAGACGCTCCGTTGGCCGATCGAACAAACATGCTCTTCAAGGGAACGACGCTGACGCGCGGCTCCGGCGAAGGCGTCGTCGTCGCGACCGGGATGTCGACCGAACTCGGCAGGATCTCGTCGTTGATCGAGTCGGTGGAGGAAGAGGCCACACCCCTTGAACGGAGACTCGATCGCCTCGGGCGCATGCTCTTGTGGGCAACCCTCGTGATCGCGGCCGCCATCGCCGGGGTCGGGATCGCGAGCGGCAAGGACCTCCTGTTGATGATCGAAACCTCGATCGCGCTCGCCGTCGCCGCGATCCCCGAGGGGCTGCCGATCGTGGCGACCCTTGCCCTGGCACGCGGGATGTGGCGGATGGCGCAACGAAACGCCGTCATACGCCGGCTCTCGGCGGTCGAGACCCTGGGCGCGGCCAGCGTAATCTGCACCGACAAGACGGGAACGCTGACCGAGAATCGAATGGCCGTGACGCGGTTCGTCCTCGCCTCCGGCTCGGTCGAGGTGTCCGACGACGGCTTCCGAAGCGAACGAAGACCAGTCGACGTGGAGAGCTCGGCCCTCTTGCGGACGGCCCTCGAAGTCGGCGCCCTCTGCAACAACGCCGACCTGCGCGAGGGCGTTGAAGGCGGCGTTGGCGATCCGCTCGAAGTGGCCCTCCTCGAGGTTGCCCAACAAGCTGGGATCCGGATCGACGAGTTCCGCAAACAGCATCCTGAGATCCGCGAGGAGGCGTTCGATCCGGACACCAAGCGGATGGCCACGATTCAGCAGACGCCGAAGGGCGGCTACCTCGTCACCGTCAAGGGCGCGCCGGAGGCCCTTCTCGAAGCCTGTTCCGGGGTGCTCGCAGAGGATGGCTTCGCCCCACTCGACGACGCGGCGCGGGAGCGTTGGACGGCGGACGAACACGCAATGGCAGTGCAAGGTCTGCGTGTTCTCGGACTCGCCTGCAAGACGGTCGATCGGCCGGATGCACCCGCATACGAGGACTTGAGCCTCGTCGGCTGGGTCGCATTGGCGGATCCGCCGCGTAGCGACGTACGGGACGCCATCGCCCAATGTCGGATTGCAGGAATCGACGTCGTCATGGTCACCGGCGATCAGCCGGCAACGGGGAAGAGCATCGCGCAAGCGGTCGGGCTCATCGATCGAGAGGACGTCGAAACGTTGCGAGGTTCGGAACTCGACCGGCTCGGCGGGTTCTCCGACGAGGATCGACAACGACTCCTCGGGGTACAGATCTTTGCCCGTGTGAGTCCGAAACAGAAGCTCGATCTGATCTCGCTCTTCCAGGCCGACGGACGGGTCGTGGCGATGACGGGAGACGGCGTCAACGACGCTCCCGCTCTCAAGAAAGCCGACATCGGGGTCGCGATGGGCCTCCGCGGGACACAGGTCGCTCAGGAAGCGGCCGACATGGTTCTGAAGGACGACGCGTTCGGCACGATCGTTGAGGCGGTCTCGCAGGGGCGCACTATCTTTGACAACATCCGCAAGTTCGTCTTGTACTTGCTTTCGTGCAACGTCAGCGAGATCCTGGCCGTCGCTATCGCCTCCTTCGCCGGCCTTCCGCTCCCGCTCCTGCCGCTCCAGATCCTGTTCCTCAACCTGGTCACCGACGTCTTCCCCGCCCTGGCCCTCGGCGCCGGCGAGGGCGGGCCCGGCGTCATGCGCCGGCCGCCCAGACCCTCAGGAGAGCCGATCATCACGGCACGCCATTGGGGAACCATCGGGGGCTATGGCGGCCTGATCGCGGCCGTCGTCCTCGGCGCGCTGATTCTCTCGACCCGTTGGCTCGGCTTGACCGAGGCCCAAGGGACGACGACCGCCTTTCTCACCCTCGCCTTCGCCCAGCTCTGGCACGTCTTCAACATGCGCGATCCCGGCTCCGGCATCTTCCGCAACGATATCACCCGGAACCCCTACATCTGGGGCGCCCTCGCCATCTGCACAGCGCTTCTCGTCGCCTCCGTCTACCTGCCCGGCCTTGCCACCGTCCTCAAGACCGTCGACCCCACCCCTCGCGGCTGGCTCATCGTCCTCCTCGGCGGTGTGGTGCCCTGGATCGTGGGGCAGGCGAGCTTGGTGTGGAGGCACCGATTCGGAGGGACAGCGCACAATCCGGAAGGCACATCCCGGATTCGAAACTAAAGCTCTGACCCCTGTTCCCTTCCCGACTTCCGCCGCGCCATGGAACTCGCTGCGCTTCGCACCGGGCAGCTCGTGAATCAGACCGAGGTCTCTCGTGACAGCGGTGTCTCTCAACCGACCGTTCACCGCTATCTCAACCTCCTGGAGGCATCCTTCCTCATCCGTCGGATCCCTGCGTTCGCGCGAAACCGCGGCAAGCGGCTGATCAAGTCCGCGAAGCTGTATTGGACGGACTCTGCCCTGGCAGCATTCCTCGCCGGACACTACGACGAGGCAAGTCTTCGCACCTCACGGGAAGTGGGAGGCCTGTTCGAGAACCTCGTCCTGCAGCAGCTTCAGGTCGCGGCCAGCCTGATGAGCCCGCAAGCCAGGATCCACTACTGGCGTACGGCGGCCGGACAGGAG
>CBFCYU010000007.1:0-22891 GCA_965602415.1 uncultured bacterium
TATAGTGGTAAATGGGGTGGTTTACGGGGCTGCTGGGATTGTCAGTGAAGCGGTCAGATATCAGTAGCCGGACAGCCAGGACGCCAACGAACGGCTGGTGCTGACGCTCGTACCTCGCGCAGCATAGCCGTAGCGTTGGGTGCGACGATGTGAGCGTAACGAAGGCGGTGAACATGCCAGACGATGCCGAAGTGACGATGATACTGTATGCGGATCTCCTTCCTGAAGAGGAAGCGGTACTGAAACCAATGGAGTCTGCTGTCATCAAGGCCCTGTTGGCGAACTCGGTCACGGCCCGTCCAATCTGGACGAGCAGTGCCGAATCTGGAGCCCGTGTTGTACAGCTCAATGTCCTCGGCCAGCCGGAGCCCAGGATCCTTCTAGATCTGCCGGCAGACGAGGTCGCTGCTCTTTCCACCGATGAGCTCGTGTCACGACTGAACCGAAGCATCACTCAGGGCTGATGGTTGCGGGCAGAACGGGCACCCAACATCACCCTGCAGCGTACGCGCGGGAACCGCGTGCCGCTGAGGGTTGGCGTTAGGCAGACGGGGGCCCAATGAAAGCTGAGCACGACGGGCGGCTCGACAAGGAGGATCACAGATCCTTGGTGCTCTGGGCCGCCGACTGCGCAGAGCATGTACTCCCAACCTTCGAGACTCAGTACCCTGACGACAATCGACCACGGCAAGCCCTCGAAGCAGGTCGTGCGTGGGTGCGTATGGCAAGTGGGAACTCGAGAAACGGCCTCGAGTTCCTTGGAGAATCGGGATCGAGTCTCGATTCTCCTGCTGGATCCGTAGTGACAGTTACCCAGGTCCGAGAAGCCGCATTCGCCGCTCACGCTGCGGCCCGTGAAGCCAAGGGCCCTGCAGCTTGTGCTGCAGCGCGCTCCGCCGGTCACGCCGCCGCAACGGCTCATGTGGCCGGTCACGCTCGTCATGCTGCGGCCTATGCGGTCAAGGCTGTCGCCTACGCCGCCGTCCCCACCGACGCCGACGCTGCTGCCACCAAGGAACGTGAGTGGCAGGTCCGGCACCTTCCGAAGCACCTTCGGTCCGTCGCGCTTCCCGCCCGGGGCGATCGCTGAGGGGGATTCGTGGGACGCAGTACTCAATGCCCACATGCACCCGGCGGAGGTCGTATCATGTCGCAGGAATCCGCCAGTTGGCGGCATCGCGAGAGCTGGCGGCTAGGAGAGGAAGGATGAGGAGACGCGGATGAAGGATTGGCTGCGCACGGGCGTTTCGTTCGGGCTCACGTCGGCCGTCATCACCACGCTCGGACTGATGGTCGGCCTGCAATCCGGCACGGGGTCGAAGCTAGTCGTTATTGGCGGCGTGCTCACGATTGCGATCGCCGACGCCTTCTCCGATGCGCTGGGCATTCATGTCTCGGAGGAATCCGAGAACGTTCACACGCCCAGGCAGGTCTGGGGCGCCACCGTGGCGACGTTCTTGGCGAAGTTCGTCTTTGCCTTGACGTTCATTGTGCCGGTTCTTCTTCTGCCGCTCTCCGCGGCCGTTGTGGTCAGCGTTGCTTGGGGATTGTCGATTCTCGCGATCCTGAGCTACTTCATGGCACGGGCGCAGGGCGAGCGATCATGGAAGATCATCGGCGAGCACGTCCTGATAGCGGTTGTTGTCATTGCCATCACCCACTGGGTCGGCCACTGGGTGTCAACACTTGGAGCATGAACCGGCTCCATGCGACGCCCTGAAGTCCGCGCCTGAGCCGAAGCGATTGGCGCGCAAGAAGGAGGAATCATCATGAAGGTACCGCAGGCTGTCAGCGTCGATGAGGTTCGAAGGGTGTGCGATGAGCTGGGGATACAGGACTGGACTTCACTTGCGGAACCCAACGTCCCGATCGCGGAGGCGGAGAGGATCCTCGCTGTCGTGAACGTGAGCGGGATGCCGATCAAGGCCGAGACCTTTCGCCAAGGGCTCGAAGTCGAGCTCGAACACGGCACCCGTTTCGCCGACGCCAACGTCACGAACAACCATCCACTTCTGACGGGAATGATCGTATTGGCGCATCTGAGGGAGTCGCTTGAGTATTATCTGCGGCTGGATGTTGCGGAGATCGAGGGGGACGTACTGAAGGCCGTCGTCGCAAAGGCCCCGGAGAAACACCAGGCCCAGTACAAGAAGCTTGCTGCCGCACGACGCGCCCTGGCTGAGACCGAGGCCGAGGTGCTCCGGTAGGCGAACGTTCGAATGCCGCGGGCGTCGAGCGCCTGGGATTCGTGATTCCGAGCATGACAAGGAGGACGCGTTGAGGGACTACGAGATCGAGCTTGAGATCTTCGAGGGCAAGGGCGGGCGGAGCACGGACGGGACCTATCCCGACCTTGCGAAGGAAGGAATCTGCGCCTGGATGTTCGGCGTCGGAGAGGATCCGGGCTACGAGGTGGGGCAGACGTTTCGCTATCCAGAGGACCTCGGGAAGATGTGCCCCTGGCTCGTGGATAGCTTGACGGGCTTCGTCCGCGCTCTCGAGCACGGCGGCACGCTTCCGTGGCGCTATCGCGGGACGCCCTACGAGAAGACGATCGACCCCGACGGCGTGACGACAGAGTTCGTGCGGTGCCCCGATCCGACCGCATCGGGTATCGTGGTCAAGATCACGCGGACGACCTTGCCCGAGTGAGGAGCGCTGCAATGAAACAAGAACCGACCGACCGAGAACCGACCGGCCAAGGGTCCAAGGCAAACACCGCCGTCTATCTGTGGGTCCTTTCACTCAGCGTCGGACTCGCCGTTGGCGTAGGGATTGGTGCAGCCATCGGAAGGATCGGTGCGGGCGTAGGAATCGGCGTGGGGGCTGGCGTTGCTGTCGGGCTCTTCTTCTTGCGACGAGCTATGGGCGATTCCGGCGACGACTAGCATCCCAGCAGGGCGAGACACCTCTTCACGTCAAGAACGAGCGCTTGCCCCACGCCTTCACTGCAGAGCCTCACCGGATCCCTGTTGGCGTTTCAGGAGGAACGAGCGTGTCTCGCTGAACAGCTCCTGCGTGTTGGAGAGCGTGTGCACAGCGGAGAGATGCTCGGCTTTCCACGCCAGATGGTCGTTACCCGCCGCCATCACGAGGTGCATCGCAGCATGATCTACGCTGCGGAATAGGAAGCCGCAGCCTTCCACGGCACACGGAGCCGAGAGGATTGGCCGCTGCCAGTCGGCGAACGATTGCCCCAGCTCGAAGGTCTCCGCCAGCTTCTCCTGGTCGTCTCGCACGTGCCCGGTGGCGGAGTGAAAGCGAACAACCTGGAACCCCATCCCGGCCCACCCGCAGATCGATTCGAACATCTTGACCACGAGGTCGATGCCATACGGATCCTCCGCGAGGTGTGCCGTGAGGAGGACGAGATCCTTGGTCGGGAGGCAGTGGTCGCGGTCGAACGTCAGCATCGGATGCATCCGGTCGACGAACGTCTTCATCTGCGCGCACAGGTGCCACCAGTAGACGGGGGCGGCGAAGACAACGAGATCCGCATCGCGGAACCCGGGGTAGATCGTCATGAAGTCGTCCTCGAGGACACACCCCGAATACGGAGGCTGGAAGCACTCGTTGCACGCTTGGCAGGGTCGAATCGTGAGGTCGTTCAGGTGGAACTCGACGATCTCGTCGTGGCCGACATCCCGCAGACCGGCGACGAAGCGGTCTGCCATGGTCGCTGTGTTCCCGTGCTTCTTCGGGCTTGCCTTCAGGATCAGCGTCTTCATCGGGCTCCTTCCACGATAACGGGGTCTTCGTCGGGGAGGGTGTCTATCGAACGTCTCTCCTTCGTCCCACGTCGACCTGGATTGTCCGCCGGAAGCCGTTTCGTTCGCCGTTTCCGTATTGGCTTGTACAATGGCCCCACGGTCATCTTGGTGGCTGTTTGAGTGCCCGGAGGAGGCGCCATGCACCGTTGCGGATCGACTGCGGCGATCGCGTTGGCAGCGGCCGTCGCTCTCGCCGTCTTCGCGATGGGCCAACAGCTGGTCGCGCCACTGGCGGCGTTCGAACCGCTTGTCGGAACGTCGTGGATCGGCCGGTTCACAAGCTCTCCGGCTCCACCATTCGATCATTTGATCGAGTGGGAGGCGATCCTGGACGGCCAGGTCATTCGGTGGTCGAAGCGCGTTGAGGCGGTCGGCTTCGCGATGGAGACCTTCTTCTACTGGGACCGAGAGCTCGAGGCCGTCGCGTTCACACAGTTGACGAGCAACGGCATCCACGGGAAGGGCGTTGCGGAGATCGAAGACGGGATGATCGTCCTTGTCGGCGTTGCGATGCAGACGTGGGGCAGCGTGGAGTTCAGGCAGACCTTCGAGTTCATGCCGGACGGAACGCTCGAAGATCGATACTACAGCCGGGCCGGGATGAGCTGGTCTCCGGAACATGTGATCGTCTACCAGACGACCTCGGAGGAGACGTAGTGATCGGCTTCGGCGCGAGGTTCGGCGAAGGCATTGGTGGACGGACCCTCAGCGATGCCCGGGCTGGCCGAGCAGAGACGGGGCCTGCGGATCTGCTGGAGGCGTACGGAGCTACGTGCTGCGTTGCAGCTTCTTCTTCAGTGCGGTCTCCACGGATCTGGGCACGAACGTCGAGACGTCGCCGCCGTACACGCAGATCTCCTTGACGATCGACGAGGAGAGGAAGCTGTAGCGCTTCGCGGTCATGAAAAAGACGGACTCGAACTCCGGAGCGAGATCGCGGTTGGTCAACGCCATCTGAAACTCGTACTCGAAGTCCGAATTGGCGCGGAGTCCGCGGACGATCGCGTCGGCGCCGCGTTCGCGGGCGCAGTCGACGAGCAGGCCGTCGAAGCTGATTACCTCGATCCCGTTGACCCCCTCCTCGGCCAAGGCGGCCTGGGTGATCTCGACGCGCTCCTCGAGCGTGAAATACGGCCGTTTGTGCGGATTGGCGACGACGGCGACGTACAGCGTGCCGAACAACTTCCGCGCGCGCCGGACGATATCGATGTGGCCGTGCGTGATCGGGTCGAAGCTGCCGGGATAGACGGCGATGGCCATGGCAGCCCCTATGGTATCGATGCTGTGGGGAAACGGCAATGCGTCACGCGGCGGGCCCAACGGTGGTCAGATTCATCGCGTTCGGACGGAGATACCGCGCGACGATCCGCTGCGCTTCTTCTTGGTCGATGCGATCGAGACGGGCCAGTAGGTCGTCCGGCGAGAGGATCTCGCGGCGGTGCATCGCGCCGGTCGCCAGCCGGACGGCGCGATTCCCGTTCGTCTCGAGACCGAGGATCAGGTGGCCGCGAAGCTTCGACTTCGCCAGTTCGAGTTCGTCCTCGGGGATCGGCTCGGTCCGCAAACGTTCGAACTCGGCCGACACGAGATCGATGACCGGGGAGACCGTCTTCGGCGCCACGCCAGCGTACGTCAGCCAGAGGCCGCAGTCGGAGTAGCAGGCCACGTTGCTCGCGACGGCGTAGGCGAGGCCGCGATCCTCGCGGATCGATCGGAACAGCCGGGAGCTCGGGCCGTCACCGAGAACCGAGTTGACAACCTCCAGCGGGAATCGTTCTTCGTCGGAGGAGGTCGGCCCCGCGAGGCCGACGTAGACGTGCGTCTGGCCGGTTGCCCGCTCGTGGTGGAATCGCCCCGGACGAAGGGTCGGCACTGATCGTTGAGCCGGAGTCTCCTCGCCAGTCTCGCCGGATGCGAACAGCTCTCTGGCCTGCTCGACAAGGGCGCTTGCCTCCACCGCGCCGCAGGCTACGAGGACTGTGTTTTCGGGGCGATAGTAGCGTGTGTGGTGCGATGCGACCGCGGATCTCGTCGCACCGGCGATTGCCTCCTGCGTGCCGAGCACCGACCGGGACAGCGGATGCCCGTCGTCCCACAGATCGGAGGCGAACAGGTCGTACGCCGATTGCTCCGGGTCGTCCAGGTGGCCGCGAATCTCCTCGAGAACGACATTCCGCTCGAGCTCGATCTGATCGGCGTCGAACCTCGGGTGCAGGACGAGATCGGCGAGGACGTCGACCGCGGCCGACAGGCCGTCCGCCGGGACGTCGGCGTAGTAGAACGTCGACTCCTTACCCGTTGCGGCGTTCAGGTGCCCTCCAACGGCATCGATCTCGCGGGAGATCGCGTCGGCGTTCCGGCGCGCGGTTCCTTTGAACGTGAGATGCTCGATAAGGTGGGCGATTCCCGGGATGTCGGAAGGGTCGTCGCGGCTCCCGGCTCGTACCCAGATCCCGACGCTAACGGAGCGGGACTGCGGAACCTCTTCGACGAGGATCCGCAGTCCGTTCTCCAGTTTCGCTTCGTAGGCTCCTTGATAGAGCTCGTGTGCTACCAACGATCCTCGAATTCTTGTGGAGCTTCCTCCTCCACCTCTTGCTGCGGCTCGGGGGCCTCTGGCTCGGCTTCCACCTCTGGCTCGGCCTTGGGTTCAACGTCTTCGGCTTCCGGCTCCGCGGGTGTTGCCGTCCGTTCCGCTTGTGCTTCCGGCTCCGCGGGTGTTGCCGTCCGTTCTGCTTGTGCCTCCGGTTCCGCGGGTGTTGCCGTCTGCTCCGCTTCTGCCGCCTGTCGCTCCTCTCCGGGGACGATTCGGCGGAGCTTGTACCGGCCGCGATCGTCGATGTTCATCACCTCGACGGTGACCCGATCTCCGCTTCTGATGATGTCCGTGACGCGTCGCACGTACTCGTCGGACAGGGCCGAGATGTGGATCAGTCCGGTCACCTCGGGCGTCAGCTCGACGAACGCCCCGTACTCCGTGGTGTTGGTGACGACGCCTTCGATGACGTCACCAGTGTTGACCGGCCGAGAGGGGGGGGCTGCTTCGGATCGCGCCTCCTTGCCGGGAGCGCTGTCCCTCCTGCCTCGATCACTGCGGGGCTTCCGGTCGCGGTTGCCATGCTCTCCGCCCTCGCCTTCAGGAGCGATTCGCTTGAGATCGGGGCGGCCCATCTTGTCGGTCCCGATGACCTCGATGGTGATCTCGTCCCCCGGCTTGACGTAGTCGCGGACGTTGTCGACGAAACCGTCCGCCAGATTCGAGACATGAACAAGTCCCTCGCCGCCGCTCTTCAGCTCGACGAACGCGCCGAAGTCGACGATCCGAGTGACGTGGGTCGTGAGGATCGTGCCGACCTCCAGCTCGGAGGTGAGGTCCTCGATCCGCTCTTGAGCGGCAGCAACGGACGCGGCGTCGACGGCGGCGATCTTCACCGTCCCGTCGTCTTCGATGTCGATCTCTGCCCCGGTCTCCTCGATGATCAGCCGGATCATCTTTCCGCCCGGTCCGATGACGAGACCGATCTTGTCGGTCGGGATGGTGATCGTCACCAGCTTCGGTGCGTACGGAGAGAGCTCCTTGCGCGGCTCGGGCATCGCCCGTTCCATCTCATCAAGGATCGCCAGCCGCGCGCGCCGCGCCTGTTCGAGCGCCTCGCGCATCGTCTTGCTGTCGACTCCCCCGACCTTGACGTCTAGCTGGAAGGCGGTTACGCCGGCCCGCGTGCCGACGACCTTGAAGTCCATGTCGCCGTGGTGGTCCTCGGCTCCCTGGATGTCGGTCAGGATGACGCGTCGTCCGGTCTCGGCGTCCTCGATCATCCCCATTGCGATCCCCGCAGCCGGCTTCTTAATCGGGACGCCGGCGTCCATCATCGCTAGGGACGCGCTGCAGACCGTCGCCATCGACGAAGATCCGTTCGACTCGAGAATCTCGGAGACGACGCGGATGACGTACGGGAAGTCCTCCTCGTCCGGGAGGATGCACTTGAGCGAGTTCGCCGCCAGGTACCCGTGGCCGATCGAGCGACGGCTCGGGGAGCCGACTCTTCGGACTTCGCCGACTGAGAATGGCGGGAAGTTGTAGTGGAGCATGAATCGCTTCCGCCCGTCGAACATCATCTGGTCGATGATCTGCTCGTCGCCGCGGGCGGCGCCGAGAGTAATGACTCCGAGGCTCTGCGTCTCACCGCGCGTGAACAGAGACGACCCGTGAGTCCGCGGCAGAACGCCGACGCGGCAGTTGATCGGTCGGATCTCCTCAGGCCTTCGGCCGTCGAGACGCACCCCGCGCTCGAGGATCTCCTTGCGCATGTACTCCTCGAGGAGCGACTCGACCGCGGCCACGACTTCTTCGGTCAGCGCGGCGGCTTCCTCTTCTGCGAGGGTCGGGCCGACGATCGACTCGGTTGCCCGTTCTCTCAACCCCTTGACGAATTGGCCCCGCTCCTGCTTCGTGCCGGTCGAGTGAATCGCCGGAAATTCCGACCAGACAATCTGACGAACCCGGTCAGCCAATCCGGGTGTCGCCACGGGCTCCTTGGCGACGAACTCCACCTTCACCGGGTTAACCTGAGCGACGAACTGCTCCTGAAGGGTGAGGAGCTCTCGAATCGCGACGTGTGCGACATCGAGCGCTTCGGCGACCTCGGACTCCGTCAGCTCGTTCATCATCCCCTCGACCATCGTGACCGTGTCTTGCGTCCCGGCGACGGTGATCTCGACGCCGGTCTCCTCGATCGTCTCTGCGTTCGGATCGATGACGAACCGGCCGTCCACCCGGCCGACCTTGACGCCGGCGATCGGCCCCTGGAACGGGGCGTCGGAGATCATCAGCGCCGCCGAGGCACCAAGGATCGCCATGATGCTCGGCGAGCAGTCCGGGTCGGCCGAGAGAACCGTGGCGATGATCTGCACTTCGTCCTTGTACCCCTTCGGGAACAACGGGCGGATCGGTCGATCGATCATCCGACATGTCAGTACCGCGACGTCGCTTGGTCTTCCCTCTCTCTTAAAGAATCCTCCGGGGATCTTGCCACTGGCGTAAAAGCGCTCTTCGTAGTCGACGCGCAGTGGGAAGTATCCGATGTCGTCTCGTGCTTCCGCCGTGACGACCGTCACGAGGACGTGAGTGTCGCCGTAGGTCGCCAGGACGGCCCCACCGGCTTGCCGGGCGATCTGCCCGGTTTCCAGTGCGAGTTCCTTTCCGTTGAAGTGAATACTCTCTCGAATGTACATGGACTCTCTAGACTCCTCTGATTTGCAGACTCTCGATCAACTCTCGATACCTTGCCAAGTCGTGGCGTTTGACATACTTCAGCAAGCGTCGGCGCTGGCCGACCATTTTTCGCAGCCCGCGCTGGGAGCTGAAGTCCTTCTTGTGTTGTCCGAGGTGCTCGGTTAAATCCCGGACCCGCTCGGTCAGCAGCGCGATCTGCACTGGTGCGGACCCCGTGTCTTCATCGCCTTTTCGGAAATCCCGAATGATCTCCGCTTTCCTCTCCGTCGTCAGTCCCATGGTTTCTCCTTTTCGCCCTCATCCGAGAAGAGGAATCTCCGCCCTCCCAGACGGGGTCGGCCTAGTTGCTGTACCTGCGGAGCAGGCACTCTACCTCAGATCTTACCCGCACTACGTCGATCGTGCGCAATTCCCGATTCCTCATCAGCCAGCGGCCGTCGACGAGGACGTCGGTGACGTCGAGTGCGCTCGACGCGAACACGAGCGTTGCGAGCGGATCGTGCCGCGGTGTGGAGTGGAGCGGCTCGCGGTCGATCAGGATCAGGTCCGCGCTCCCACCCTCCACCAACCCCTCCGACTCAAGCCCTAGAGCGCGCCTGCCGGCCTTTGTCGCCATGTCGAAGACGTCCTCGGCGCTCGGATGCATTGGATCCTCGTTCCGCGCCCGTTGGAGCATCCACGCCGCGCGCATCTCCTCGACCATGTCGAGACGATTGTTCGACGCGGCGCCGTCGGTCCCGATAGCAACAGGGATTCCCGCTTCGCGCAGCGCGTCCACTGGAGCGATGCCGCTGCCCAGCTTGGCGTTGCTCTTCGGACAATGGGCGACCGTGACGTCGTGGCCGGCTAGGATCTCGATGTCGGCTCCGTCGACGTGCACGCAATGCGCGGCGAGCACAGGAACGGAGAAGGCTCCGATCTTCTCCAGGTAGGACACCGGGCTCGCGCCGGTCCTCTCCCGCCACGACTCAACCTCGGGGCGGGTCTCAGCGAGGTGTGTGTGAATTGGGACACCGAGCTCGGAGGCCGTCTCGATCGCCGCGCGCCAGACGTCCTCACCGCACGTGTAGACCGAGTGCGGGCTGATCGCGCCCCGGATCCGGCTGCTGGCCGCGCCGTTCCAGCGTTCGATGAATCCGGCCACCGCGCCGAGCTCCGCCCGACCCTTCTCCTCCATCGAAGGCGCGATGATCCCGTAGGACAGGAGCGCCCGTGCGCCGCTCTCCTCCAGAGCGCGTCCGACTTCGTCGGTGTGGAAGTACATGTCGGCGAAGGCGATCGTGCCGCCTCGAAGCCCCTCAGCTACCGCGAGCAGAGTGCACCAGTAGACGTCCTCGGGACGCAGTTTGGCCTCGATCGGCCAGACGTGCTCTTCGAGCCACGTGTGCAGCGGGACGTCGTCGGCCAGGCCGCGGAACAAGACCATCGCCAGGTGGGTGTGCGCGTTGATGAACCCGGATGCGACGAGCTTCCCGCCTCCGTCTAGGACGTCGTCCCCGCGCTGCGGAGCGATCTCCGTTTCGGAGATCGCCGCGATCCGCGCTTCCTCGAATCTGATGTCGATGGGGGAAGTCCCCCCGATTGGCTGAACGTTCTTCAGGATCGTACCCATTCCGCCTTCATTCCCTGCGATGTCGAAGCAAGATTATACCCCCCTGAAATCCGCATCGCAATTGGAAAAACACGCCGATCGTTGGCAAGTTGTCGTCGTGGAAGCTAATATATCAGACGTGGTGAAGAGCAACGGATTGAGTTCAGGACGGGCGGCAGAAGAGGACGCGTGTCGTTTCCTTCGCGACCGTGGGTACGAGATCGTGGCGCGCAACTGGCGGACGGTCAGGGGGGAGATCGACATTGTCGCCCGCGATGGACCGACGCTCGTCTTCGTCGAGGTGAAGTCCCGTTCGCGACCGGGCTTTGGCGGGCCGGAGGCGGCGGTCCATCCGGCGAAGCAGCGGCGTTTGATCGCCGCCGCGCGCGGCTTCTTGGGCAGAACCGATTGCAGGCTCCCCGTGCGGTTCGACGTCGTGGCGTTCCTCGAGGGAGAGCCGCGACTCCATCGTGACGCCTTCCAGGTGGACGAGACGTGTTCGCTCGACTCGTGAGCGGCGCGGTTCTGGGAATCGACGCCAGACTGATTGAGGTCCAGTGCGACGTGAGTGGGGGCCTTCCGCTGTTCCGCGTCGTAGGTCTGCCTGAGAAGGAGGTCTCCGAGAGCCGGGAGAGAATCCGGAGTGCGATCAAGAACTCGGGACTGCAGTTCCCGGCTGGCCGGATCACGGCGAACCTCGCCCCGGCGGATCTGCGGAAGGAAGGGGTCGGATTCGACGTCCCGATCGCCGCCGCGATCCTGATTGCTTCGTCGCAGATTGCGGCACCAACCGGCAGATACTTACTCGTGGGGGAGCTTGCTCTCAACGGTGAGATCCGCGGCGTGAGGGGTGTCCTGCCGATTGTCCTCGCGGCCGATGGGTACGTTGATGGGATGCTCGTCCCACAGGAGAACGCCGTCGAGGCGGCCCTGGCCACCGATTCGCCCGTCTACCCAGTGAAGACGCTCTCCGATCTGAAGGCATTCATGAATGGCGAGACGGAGATCGCGCCGCTCCGCCTCAATCGCGAAGAGATCCTGCAACGCGAACCTCCCCCGATCGAGTGCGACTTGGCCGCGGTGCGCGGGCAGGCTCAGGCGAAGCGAGCCCTGGAGGTGGCGGCCGCGGGGGGACACAACCTGCTGATGGTCGGCCCGCCCGGCGCGGGGAAGAGCCTTCTCGCACGCTGCCTCCCAGACCTTCTTCCTCCGTTGACGCTCGCGGAAGCGCTTGAAGTGACGAAGATCTACAGCTCGGCGGGCTTGCTCGAAACGAGCACTTCACTCATCCGCCGACGCCCTTTCCGCTCCCCGCATCAGACGATCTCGTACGCCGGGATGGTCGGCGGTGGGCACGGGGTGCCCGGACCGGGTGAGATCAGCCTCGCGCACCACGGGGTCCTCTTCCTCGACGAGCTGCCCGAGTTCGATCGGAGAGTCCTCGAAACGCTCCGGCAGCCGCTCGAGGATCGGACGATCCTGCTGTCGCGAGCCGGCGTCTCCGTGCGGTACCCCGCCTTGTTCACTCTGGTCGCGGCGATGAACCCATGTCCGTGCGGGTACCTAGGCGATTCGATACAGCCCTGCCGGTGCACGGTTCACGACATTCACCGATACCGCAGAAGGCTCTCGGGACCGTTCCTCGATCGGATCGACCTGTTCGTCGAGGTCCCGCGGCTTGCCCCCGACGAGCTACTTGCCGCCAGAGACGCGCCGGGCTCATCTCAGGTGCGATCGAGAGTGACTGACGCGCGGAAGCGCCAATGGGAGAGGCTTCGGGGGGAGCCGGGATGCTTCTCCAACGCCCAACTAGACGGCGAGCTGCTCGATTCCCATTGCGAACTGGAGAGCGAGGCGAGGAGCCTGCTGAAGCGGGCGGTGACCCGCTTCGGATTGAGCGCACGAGCGCACGTCCGGATCGTCCGAGTGGCGCGTACGATCGCCGACTTGGAGGGGACGGAGAAGCTGTCCGCTGAGCACGTCGCCGAGGCGGTTCAGTACCGGGCGACTGGCGAGTCGCTTGGGGAGTGATCTCGACATGTGCCTTCGGCGTTCCCGACTCATGAAAAGAACACATCGAGCGGGTACAGTTCGAGTGCACTGACGCAGACTCCATCCATAAGGTAAGATCCCTCTCTGTACTGAGCAAGGAGGCACGGGGAATGAAAAGGCAGGTGCTTGGCGGGGCCTTCATCCTGCTGGTTGGTCTCTCGATGGCCGGATGGGCCGTGCAGTATCCGTTGACGGTATCCGGTATCGACATCGAGGGCACGGTGAAGATCAAGGATAGGGACGTTCTGGAAGTGGTTGGCTTCGAGGTCGGAGACGAGATCTCCGAGCCCGACTTGAGGGCCGCGTCGCAGGCGGTCTTCGATCTGGGGTGGTTCAGCGAGGTCGTCCCTGAAGTGGGAGAGGACGGCGAGATCGTCTTTCGCGTCGTGGAGAATCCCGTGGTTCGCGAGATCGTCATCACGGGGAACACCCATCGCAAGTGGTACTCCGCGTTCGGAGTCAGGCTGTTCAGTCTCCCGATCGTCCCGACGTCGAAGATCCAGCAGATCCTCTATCAGGGAGACGTCAAGAAGCGGAGGGTTCTGAACCGTGCGGCCTTCGAGACGGCCTTGAGCGACATCATCACCGAGTACGACGAGCGTGGCTACGTCCTCATCGCGCTCGGCGACGTGGAGCTGGGCGAGACGCTCCGGATCGAGATCGTCGAGGCTCACGTCGCCGCGAACAGGATCTCCGGTCTCGAGACGGTCCCCGCGAAGGTGGCGGAGGAATTGATTGTCGACTTGCCGCTCGGTGAACCACTTCAGAGGATCGACGTGCAGACGGTTCTGTCCCGGTTGGGACAATCGGTCTACTTCACGAACGTGGAGGTCGTCCCACAGCCTGGCCCGGAGCCGGATAGTGTGATTCTGCAGTGGAACTTGGAAGAACGAGACCTGATCCGAGAGCCGGTCCGCCTTGAGGGGATCGTTCTCAAAGGGATCTCGTGCTATGAAGAAGACGCGGTGTACGTCAAGTTGGGCGAGATCTCGGCTGAGCCGATCGACAACTATGGGCTCCTGCAGATTCTCGAAGGGGTGTACGATCTGTACTCCGATGCGGGCTACATGATGGTCCGCTTCGTGGTTGAGGGAATCGACGACGGGAATCTCCACATTCGCGTTGACGAAGGCCGGATCAGCGAGATCGTGCTCGGAGGAACCGAGCACACGAAGGACTACGTGATCTTCAGGAAGCTCGACATCGAGGCGGGCCGGATTCTCAATCGGGCTGACTACGTTGTCTCGTACCAGAATCTGACGTCGCTTGGCTACTTCAACTCGGTCGACCTCGCCCCCGAGTGGGTGGACGACGGCGTACAGATCACCGTGACGGTGAATGAGAAACAGCGTCTCGGGGGGTTCGAGGGGTCGATGGCGCTCGATCCGAGGACGGGCGGAGTGGTCGGTGAGTTGAAGCTTCGCGAGAAGAACCTCTTCGGGACAGGGCAGGACATCGCGCTGAGCTACAGCCGCGGGCTCGTGGGGAAGGAGGAGCCGGGCGCGGTGACGTGGGACCTCGCGTACACGTCGGTGGCGTTCTTCCCGGAGTTCGATCGGGTCGGGCTCAGCCTGTACAAGGCGACGAAGGAGATCACGGAGGCCGAGGAGTCTTCGTCGATCATCACCTACGGTGTGCAGACTACCTTCGCCTATCCCATCGTCGACTACGTCGACCTGGCGCTGACCTACAAGCATGAAGAGGAACGCACCGCGGGGGAGACGCACTGGACGCCGACGGACTCGGTGACGATGGCCATGATGTACGACGACGTCAGTGACTTCTACTTCCCAACCGGCGGGACCCGGCGCTCGATCAGCCTGGAGAAGGCGGGCGGATTCTCCGCAGGCCGGGAGTACTTCAACCTGGGGCTCAACTGGATTCAGTTCAGCCCCGCCGATCTGCTGCTGTTCGGTGACATGCGCCAGGCCGTCGGCGTCCGATTCAAGGTAGGATGGGGGGACGACCGACTCCCGACCAGTCAGTACTACGAACTCGGCGGTCCCATGTCGGTGCGGGGGATGGACTCGTTGTCCCTGCCGCGGGTGCTTCTCACCAACGTCGAATACCGGGTCGAACTCGCCGAAGAGGGGCTCTACCTGACGACGTTCTGCGACACGGGGATCGACCTCGACGCGGTCCGCCTCGACGCGGTCCTGTCGACCGCGGGGGTCGAGTTCGGGGTGAATGCCGCAGGGATCTTCGTGCGGCTTGACGTCGCTTGGTCACTCAGTTCCGAGTGGAGCTGGATCCCGCGGTTCGAGATTGGCTTCGGCCAGATGTTCTGAGTTCTGACGACCGATGCGGAGTCGTCTATAATCGGACAGAGACGAAGATTCACAAGGAGGATGGCATGTCCCGGAATACGCTTTTCATCGCAGGTCTAGCTCTGCTGCTCGCTGTCGGTGCGTTGATCCTTCAGTTCGCGCTTCCGTCCGGTGGCGGCGTCAGCGATTCGGAATTCAGCGCGCTTCAGAATGAGGTCACCTCGCTGCGGCAGCAAGGGGCTCTGAGGATCGCCTACGCGAAGACCGAGGATGCATTCACGGTCTTCACGGATGCCGTCAGTGACATGAGGCAGCGAGCGTCTGACAAGGCGGCGGATATCGTTCAGCTGCAGCAGGAGTTCGTCCAGAGCACGATCTCGCGGGAAGACTACGAGCAGGAGCTGATGGGGCTGAAGGCCGACTTCCTTGACGCCCAATTCGCGGTTCAAGTAGCGATGATCGACACGATGATCTCCGCCGACGGCTTCGCGGACATGCGCGCGGAGCTGACGGCGCTCAAGGAAGAGGCACAGCCGGTCATCGACGAGATGAAGAACCTTCTCTCTACGGCACGGATCGGCGTGATCGACTCTGCCGAGTTCGATAGCCGATACGCCCAGTTGGAGAGCGCGTATCAGCAGCTCGATCAGCTCCTCGTCAGTGCCGCGACGGTCAAAGTCGTCGCGGCGGCCAAGGAGGTCGCGCTCGAGCGAGGGTTCGACTTGGTCCTGAACAAGAAGAACGTCCTCGTGTACTGGAACCCCGCTTCGATCACCGACATCACCGATCTCGTCAAGACGAAGCTGGCGACGTACCTGTAGACGGGGCGGCCATGCTCGACATCGAGGCGATCCGCAGGAGGCTTCCGCTTCGTTATCCATACTTGATGATCGATCGGATCGTCGAGGCGTCGGCCGAGCGGGTCGTCGCGTTGAAGAACGTCACCGTCAACGAGCCGTTCTTCCAAGGGCATTTCCCTGAGCCGCTCGAGGCAGTGATGCCTGGGACGCTGATTCTCGAGGCGATGGCGCAGACGGCCGCGTTTCTCATCCCGCAGGGCACCGAGGGTGAATCGCGCGAAGGCTACCTCGTCGGTGTGGACAAGGCCCGCTTTCGCCGCAAAGTGATCCCGGGGGATCAGCTCCGTGTGGAAGCGCGGTGTACCCGTGCCAAGCGAGGATTGCTACGAGCCGACGTCAGTGCCTCCGTCGACGGAGAGCTGGCGGCGTCGGCGACGATCTCCGTGCTGACGGCCGGTGGAGCGGCCGAAGGACATCCGTGATCGAGTGCATCCCCAACGTCAGTGAAGGGCGCGACCGTGTGGTTCTCGACGGGATCGTCGATGCGGTCGCTGCGGCGGGCTGCCGCGTGCTCGACCTTCACGTCGATTCGGACCACCACAGGTCAGTCGTGACGTTCGTCGGCGAAGAGGACAGCTTATTCGACGGCGTTCTCGCGCTCGCCCGTGAGTCGGCGGTCAGTATCGACCTGCGCGTGCAGCGCGGCGTTCACCCACGGATGGGGGCCGTCGACGTGATCCCGTTTGTCCCGCTGCGGGGTGCGGCGATGGCCGACTGCGTTCGGCTCGCCCGTCGCGTCGGACAAGCGATCGGCGAGGGACTCGAGATCCCTGTCTTCCTCTACGAAGCGGCCGCCGCGTCCGAGGCGCGCCGCAACCTGGCGACGATCCGGAAAGGGCAGTTCGAGGGCCTTGGGAAGAAGCTCGATCGATCGGAGTGGGTTCCGGACTTCGGCCCGCATCGCCCCCATCCGACCGCCGGGGTAACCGCCGTCGGAGCGAGGGACTTCCTCGTGGCGTTCAACGTCGTGCTGGGGACCGCCGATCTGGCGATCGCCCGACGGATCGCCGGGACGATCCGCGAGGCGAGCGGCGGGTTGAAGGGAGTCAAGGCGCTCGGCCTGCCACTCGCCGGCCGGGGACTCGTCCAGGTGTCGATGAACCTGACCGACATCGGGACGACGAACCTCCTCGCGGCGTACGAGCGAGTCGAGAGCGAGGCGGCTTCCCGAGGCGTGTCCGTGGTGGACAGCGAGATCGTCGGGCTCGTTCCGCGCGCCGCTGTCGGCGGTGCGACCACGGCGAACCTCCGGCTCGATCGGGACCTGGAGGACGTGATCCTCGAGAACCGCCTGGCGCCCTGATGAACCTTCGGCTTGGAAACGCCACGGTCGAACGGCTACTCGTCGTCGGATTCGGCGTGACCGGACGAGCCGTCTGCCAATACGCCGTGAAGCATGGCGTTTCGGTCCTCCTCAGCGAGCAGCGAACGCTGACCGACGAGGAGCGCGTGTGGCTCGGCGAGAACGGTATCCTCTACGAGGATGGCGGGCACACCGATCGAACGCTGGGCGGCACCGACGCGATCGTCCTCAGCCCGAGCGTTCCGTTGAATGTGCCGCTCGTCGAGCACGCGAAGCGGCGCGGAATTCCCGTCTATTCGGAGCTCGATCTCGCTGCGCTCGTGAGTGCGCCGCGGCCGAGCGTCGCCGTCACCGGTACGAACGGCAAGAGCTCGACCGTCACCCTGATTGGGGATCTTCTCCGCTTCTGGGGGCGGGAGGCAACGGTTGTCGGGAATATCGGGGCCCCGTTCATCGACGTGGCCGACGATGTCGAACGAATCGATGCGATCGTTGTCGAGGCGAGCAGCTATCAGCTCGAGCAGTCCGTTGCTTTCCGACCCCACGTCGGCGTGATGCTCAATCTCGAGCCGGATCACCTCGCCCGCCACGGTACGATGGACGCCTACGCGGAGGCGAAGGGACGACTGTTCCGTCTCCAGACCGCCGCCGACGTCGCGATCCTTCCGAGCGGTCTGAGCGAACGCTTCCCGCAAGGAACGGGAAAGCGCGTCTTCCACGACGACGGTCGACTCATCCTCCCTGCCGGAGCCGAGCGGCTGAGCCCGCACCATCGTGCGAACCTCCGTGCGGCGCTCTGCGCGTGCGAAGCGCTGTTGCCGTGGATCGATCGGCGGGAGGTCCCACTCGATCGGATTCAAGCCTCCCTTCGGCTGCCCCACCGGATGGAGGAGATCGGGTTCGTCGATGGGGTTCGTTCGATCGACGACTCGAAGGCGACCAACCCGGCTTCGACGGTCGCCGCGCTTGCTGCGACCGACGGGCCGACGGTCCTCCTCCTCGGCGGACGATCAAAGGAAGCCGGCTACGAGGCGCTAAGAGAAGCGATCGAGGCGTCAGCGATCCGGCGGATTGTCCTGTTTGGCGAAGCAGGCGGGCGGCTGTCCGGCTTGCTCGAGGGGCATCCGCTTGAGCGTGTGGCGGACGTCGAGGCCGCGGTCCACGTCGGGCTCGAAGCCGCCCGGCCTGGCGACACGCTCCTCTTCTCTCCTGCTTGCTCGAGCTTCGATCAGTTCTGCAGCTTCGAGGAACGTGGCGATGAGTTCACACGCGCGGTCCGCGCGCGCGCCGGGTTCTCCAGCGCCTGAGTCCAAGGACGCGAATCCCGATCTCACGGGACAACCGTCCGCTCCGCGTTGGACCGAGTGTCTCGCGTCCGGCGACGCCGTTCCTTTCCCCCTCGGGCAGATGGCGCAACCATGGGACTCGCTGGCGAAGCGGGATCCCAATCCAACGCCGAGGAGCAACAAGTGGGCGGACAAGCGGACCGACGGACGATTCTCGTGACCTCTCTCCTCGTCCTTGCCGGGCTGATTGCCCTCTACAGCGCCAGCGCTCCGTTTTCCCTGCGACACTTCGGCAGCGACACGTCGATGCTCCTCAGGCAGACGATCGCCGCGCTGGTCGGAGCGGCCTTCTTGGGGGTCCTCGCCATCGTAGACTACCGCCGGTTGACGGCGATCAACGATTTGCTGCTCCTCGGCTCCTTCGCGCTGACGGTTGTGACGATTCTCCCCCTCGGCATCGGGGACGGTCGTTGGCTGGCACTCGGACCGGCGTCGTTTCAGCCGACCGAGCTGCTCAAGTTCTCGCTGATCCTCTATTTGGCGGCGAGTCTGGCGAGGAAGGGCGACCGGGTACGGACGTTCCTTGACGGCGTGCTCCCGTACGTCATCGTCCTCGGCGCGTTGGCCGCCGTGGTGGTGAGCCAGCCGGACCTCGGAATGGTCCTCGTCCTCGGCGCCGTCACGCTGGGGATGCTCTTCTTCGCCGGGGCGCGGCTTTGGCACCTCGCGGGAATCGTCGTGGGGTGTGCTCCGCTCGTCTTCCTCGCGGTCCGATTCGCGCCGTACCGGATGGCAAGGCTTCTTTCGTTCCTCAATCCGTTCGCCCACAGCACGACATCCGGATACCAAACGATCCAGTCCCTGATCGCCGTGGGGTCCGGCGGGCTGCTCGGCCGCGGGCTCGGCGCATCGCGGGCGAAGCTCTTCTACCTGCCGCAGTCGCACAACGACTTCATCGCCTCAGTCATCGCCGAGGAACTCGGCTTTGTCGGAATGCTCGCCATGCTCGGGCTCCTTGGATTCCTGGTCTGGAGGGCATTCGTCATCGCCGAGCGTGCGCCCGATCGGCTCGGCCGCCTACTGGCGCTCGGGATCGGGTTCACGCTGGGGTTCCAGACGTTGATCAACCTTGGCGTCGTCGTCGGCCTCCTGCCGGTGACCGGTCTGACGCTCCCGTTCCTCAGCAACGGCGGATCCTCGCTGATTGTCACGATGGCGATGGTCGGGCTACTGCTCAGTATCTCGAGGCAAGAGGTGAAGCGATGAGGGTGATGGTGGCCGGCGGCGGCACGGGCGGGCACTTCTATCCCGGGCTGGCGATGATCGAGGGGTTGAGGGAACGCAACCCGGACATAAGGGTCGCCTACGTCGGCACGCGCTCGGGGATCGAGGCCCGGGTTCTCCCATCGCATCCGTGGATTCGCTTCTACCCGATTCACGTCCGGGGGTTCACCCGCGGCAGGGTGATGCGGAACGTGGGGACAATCCTCCGGGTGATGGTCGGCCTGGTCGAGACGGCGCTGATCTTCGTCCGGTTCAGGCCGCAGATCGTCGTCGGCGTCGGCGGATACAGCTCCTTCCCGCCGGTCTTCCTCGCGGCGATCCTCGGCCGGTTCCTCCGCATCCGGACGGTGATCCACGAGCAGAACGTCGTCGCCGGCCTCGCCAACCGATGGCTCTCCCGCTTCGTCGACCTCGTTCTGGTGGCGTTCTACCAGACGGAGCGGTCGTTCCCCCGCGCGCGGAGGCTCGTGGTGACGGGAAACCCGATCCGGGAGGAGTTCTTGCACGTCAAGCGGTCCGACGCGCTCTTCCGACGGTTCGGGCTGGACCCGCGGCGGCGGACGATCCTCGTCTTTGGAGGATCGAAGGGATCGACCGAGATCACCGAGCAGATCCTCTCCGCTAAGGACGTCATTGGAGCGAACGACGAGCTGCAGATCCTCCTTGTCACCGGGAGTGACCGGGCGACCGACTCGATCCGGCGGGAGCTGGATGCCACGGCGATCGACAACGTTGTGGTCGAATCGTACGTCGATCAGATGGGGGCTGCGTTCGCGATCGCCGACTTGGTCGTCTGCCGCGCCGGGGCCACGTCGCTGGCCGAAATCACGGCCTGCGGGAAGGCGTCGGTCTTGATCCCATGGCGGGAGGCGACGGACGATCACCAGTGGGAGAACGCTCGCCTGCTGCAGGCGGAAGAGGCTTGCGCACTGGTCGACGATGAGGTTATCGTAGAGCGGAATCTGGTCCTGCTCATCGTGAGTCTGATTCGCGACGAGTTGGCCCTGGAGCGGCTGGCGGGGAATGCTGGTCGGCTTGGGAAGCGCGGTGCGAAGGCGCTGATCCTGGGAGAGATTCAATCGATGATGAGGGGGGCACGCGCGTGATCGACACGGGCACGCGGGTACATTTCGTTGGGATGGGCGGGATCGGCATGAGCGGTCTCGCCTCGGTTCTTCTCGCGCGCGGCGATGAGATCTCCGGGTCGGATCTCCGGGGAAACCGTCAGCTCGACTCCCTTCGTCGCGCTGGCGCGGCCGTGTATGTCGGTCACAACGAGCGACATGTGACGGGCGACGTGGATCGAGTGATCGTCTCGTCGGCGATTCCTGCGGACAACGTCGAAGTGCAGGCGGCCAAGCGACGGCGTATCCCCGTTGTCCGGCGGCTCGATGCCCTCGCGGATCTCCTCCGCGCACATCGCAGCGTCGGGATCACTGGAACGCACGGGAAGACGACGACGGCAGCGATGCTCGCTACGATTCACAGAGAACTCGGCCACTCGCCGAGCTTCCTGATCGGTGCGCTCTGCCCGGGGCTCGGTGGAAACGCCCGTCTCGATTCGGGCGAATGGTTCGTCGCCGAAATCGACGAGAGCGACGGCCTGTTCCTCGCGGTGGAGCCGGACGTCGCCGTGCTGACGAACGTGGGACTCGATCACCTGCAGACCTACCACGACCTGGATGAAATCCGGGGCGCATTCCGCCAATACGTTTCCCAGGCGGGCCGCGCGGTCCTTGCGATTGACAACCCTCATGTGGAGCAGATCGCGCGATCTCTGCCGAGCGCGCTGACCGTCGGGATTCATCGCGATGCCGACATCTGCGCTGTGAATCTGCGGTTCGAGAAATTCAAGACGACGTTCGACTTGCTGGAAAGCGGGAGCGAAGTCGCGCGTGTCTCCCTCCCGGCTCCCGGTGAGCACAACGTGGCGAACGCGCTGTGTGCTTTGGGGGCGGCTCGACTGACCGGCGTTCCCCTGGGCGATGCCGCGCGTGCGCTCTCCGCGTTCGTCCTTCCACACCGACGGTTCGAGGTCCTCGAGGAGAATGGAGTTACCGTTGTCGACGACTTCGCGCATCTCCCGGAGGAGATCGAGGCGACGCTTCGCGCTATCCGTTCCGGCTGGCACGGTCGCCGGGTCGTGGCGATTTTCCAGCCCCACAGGTACAGCCGAACCCAAGCGCTCAGTTCGCAGTTCGGTAAGGCATTCTCGCTCGCCGACTCCGTGATCGTCACGTCGATCTACCCGGCGTGCGAGGCGCCGATGCCGGGCGTCTCATCGCGGACGATCGTGCGGGCGATACAGCGGGAGACGGGCGCAACCGTGCATTCGATCGCCAGCAAGGAGGACGCAATCGAGTTCCTTAAGACACGGATCGTCCCGGGGGACTTCGTGGTCAGCTTCGGCGCCGGAGACATCTGGACCGTCACGGAGGAATTGGCCCACTTCCTCGAACAAGGGCAGTTCTGTTCGGTGTAATCCAACCTTTGACGACGGATTTCCGAGCATCGAAATCCGATGTGACGATCCCAGTAAGCAGGAGCCTGCGCTTCTCGCTCGTTTCGCTCGAGAGTGGCACGAACGCCGCTCCCCTTGACAGTTCGTATATCCGAGTGCTATATTGGTCGTACAGATCTAGTGGAAAGGCGAGTCTCAAAGTGGAGGAGGTGGTCGCTCGACGCGCATAGGCTCTCTTCTAAAGAGCGTGCTTCTTGTCACAAAGCGATTGCGGAAGACTGGTAAGGAGGCAAACCAACAATGAAAAGGGCTCTCGTATTAAGCCTGATCCTTGCGATCGGGCTGGGCGTCGCGGCCTTTGGACAAACACTGAGCGGCTCGTGGGAGACGACGATCGTCCTCGACCTGACGCCTGGTGTTGTCTGGCCGACTACCGGCGTTCTTATCACCTCGGAAATCCTCGTCGACTACACGGTCGGTGACTGGACGTTCAGCTCCGAGACGGACGTCGAAAACGGTGACTGGACGAACCAGGACTTCGATTTTGCCGGCGTGCTCGGCGCGTTCACGATCAGCGGTGCGATCGAGTTCGATCCATCCGGACCCGCATTCGAGTACATGGACGTGGAGGCGGAGGTATCGATCGCCGGCGTGACGTTCGGCGCCGAGTTTGAGCTGTGGCCGGGCGATGCGGACCTCACGCTCACCGGAAGCGGTGTGGCGGGCGACATCTCGATCGACGTGCTCATCGGACTCGGTTGGGACATCGGCTGCAACTTCG
>CBFCYU010000008.1:0-21818 GCA_965602415.1 uncultured bacterium
CGAGGGTTGGCCTAGGATGGCCACGAGGTGTGAAATGGCGCGATTCATCCACGGAGGATCGAAGAAGGTCGGCCAGGTGCCGGGAACGCCCGTTTACGTTGGGCGGGAGAGGGCAGCCGGCGTTACGGTCACTCGGTTCGAGTACGACGAATCGGACGTGAGCCGAGACACGCTCTTGGCTCCGGAGGAGTCCATCTTCTTGCCGGAGTCGACCAAGACGTCGTGGATCAACGTCGACGGAGTGCACGAAGTCGAGCAGATACAACAGATCTGTGCGGGCTTCGGTCTCCATCCGCTCGTGATCGAGGACGTCGTCCACACGGGGCAGCGGCCGAAGGTCGAGGAGTACGAGTCGAATCTGTTCATCGTTCTTCGCATGCTCCGCTGGAGCGCCGAGACGGATCAGATCGACGACGAGCAGGTGAGCGTCGTCCTCGGGCCGTCGTGGGTGCTTTCGTTTCAGGAGCGCGAAGGCGACGTGTTCGACCCGGTCCGCGAGCGGCTCGTTTCGAATCGCGGCCGCATTCGGAAGTACGGGCCGGACTACCTCGCCTACGCGTTGATCGACGCGGTGGTCGACCACTACTTCTCGATCCTCGAGACGCTCGGAGATCGGATCGAATCCCTCGGCGAAGAGATGACCGAGAACCCCAAGCGCGAGGATTTGCAGGCGATTCGCCATCTGAAGCGCGAGCTACTGTTCATGCGCAAGTCGGTCTGGCCGCTTCGCGAGGTGCTCGGCAGCATCCACCGCGACGAAAGCGAACTCGTCCAGGAATCGACCCGCCCGTACCTCCGAGACGTCTACGACCACACGATTCAGATCATCGACACGGTGGAAACGTTCCGCGACATGGTCTCCGGCCTGATGGACCTTTACCTTTCGAGCATCAGCAACCGGATGAACGAAGTGATGAAGGTGTTGACGATCATCGCCACGATCTTCATTCCGCTGTCCTTCGTGGCAGGCCTGTACGGCATGAACTTCGCGTTCATGCCGGAGCTGCAATGGCGGTTCGGCTACTTCGCCATTCTGGGTGTGATGTTCACGATAGGGGTGGGCATGCTGCTGTACTTCAGGCGCAGGAAGTGGCTGTAGGTCCCGCCCATCTGCGAGGACGCCAGCTCGGCATGCTCTGACCGCAGGGACTCGCTACGCCTTGTACCCGATCACCCGGAGGAAGTCTTTGCGCTGACTGGCGTCTGCGGCATCTTCGATGCCGTGGGGTGAGGCGCCGTCGATGACGCCGAGGATCCCGCGGCCCTGCTTGGTTTCGGCGATGACAACTTGAACCGGGTTGGAGGTGGCGCAGAAGATCCGGCAGACTTCGGGGACTCGCTTGACGGCGTGCATGATGTTGATCGGGAAGGCGTTCTTCAGGAAGAGGATAAACGAGTGGCCGGCGTCGATCGACTTGGCATTCTTGACCGCCATGCGTTCGAGTTCCTCACAGCACCCGGAGTGTCGAATCAGCACGTTTCTGTGCGCAGTTCAGTGCTCCAATGCAGTTGGCTTGCTCGGGGGCGCAGATGGACGAGCTGTCAAGCTTGGTGCTATGCTCCGGACATGGATGAGCACGAGAAGCTGTACGAGCGAATCCTGGTTCGGCGCTCAGATGCGAACGTACCATTTGCCGGACTGTGTGCGCTTCTCCAGAGACTTGGATTCGAGGAACGTATCAGGGGGGATCACCACATCTTCACGATGGGCCAGGTGGAAGAGATCCTCAACCTGCAGCCGAGGAGCGGCAAAGGCAAGCCGTATCAGGTGAAGCAGGTGCGCGGAGTGATCCTGAAGTACAATCTGACCTTGGAGGACTGAGCATGGATTCGAAGTACGAAATCATCATCTTCTGGAGCACAGAGGACGACGCGTTCGTTGCCGAGGTCCCAGAACTCCCTGGGTGCATGGCCGACGGAAGCAGCTACCAAGAAGCTCTGTCGAACGCCGAGAAGGTCATTCAAGAATGGGTCGATACGGCCGAAGAGCTGGGCAGACCTGTTCCACAACCGAAAGGACGACTCACCTACGCCTAGGGAATGCGGTTGGATGCCCGCTCGGGTCATCCCTCGCAGTCCTCGGGATCTTGCACCCCTTGACCGATCACCCGTCACGACCACAGTGTGAATCCATGGACGCGTCAATCGGTATCTCGGCTCCGGCCAGAAGATCTGAGCTGGAGAAGGACAGCCCGCTCAGTAGGTCAGGCCCCATGGGCCCGGCCCCGCAAATCCGAGAGTACTACCCCTTGTATCCGATCATGCGGAGGAAGTCTTTGCGCTGACTGGCGTCTGCGGCATCTTCGATGCCGTGGGGTGAGGCGCCGTCGATGACGCCGAGGATCCCGCGGCCCTGCTTGGTTTCGGCGATGACAACTTGAACCGGGTTGGAGGTGGCGCAGAAGATCCGGCAGACTTCGGGGACTCGCTTGACGGCGTGCATGATGTTGATCGGGAAGGCGTCCTTCAGGAAGACGATGAACGAGTGGCCGGCGCCGATCGCCTGCGCGTTGCGGACCGCGAGCTGTTCGAGCTCCTCGTCTGTCCCGGAATGTCGAATCAATGCCGGGCCGGACGCCTCGCAGAACGCGAGGCCGAACTGGATTCCGGGGATCGCGGTCACGAGCACCTCGTGCAAATCCTCGACCGTCTTGATGAAGTGACTCTGACCGAGAATCAGGTTCAGTTCGTCAGGGTTCTCGACGAGGATCAGCTTCAGCTCCATCTCACGCTCCTCCGTCGTCTTCGGAACAGCTGCAGCCGCATCCGTAATCGCACGCCCGTCCGAGCTCGGCGGTGAGATCGGCGGCGGTGAGATTGATGTCGCGCTCCTCGCCGGAGTCCATCTCCTTGAGCTTCCCGTGTTTCGTTGCGACCTCGTCGTCGCCGATGACGACCAAGGTTCGTACGCCCAGCTGGTTCGCCAGGCTGAGCTGCTTGCGGAGCGCCCGGCTGCGGTGATCGAGTTCGACCGACACCCCTGCCCGCCGGAGCTTCTCGGCTAGCTCGAATACCATCCGTCGACCCTCGTCGCCGATCGACGCGAGGAACAGGTCGAGTCGATCCGGTTCGAGCGTCTTCTGCCGCTCCTGGAGGACGAGCACCAATCGCTCTGTCCCACCGGCGAACCCAACGCCGGGCGTCGAGGGTCCGCCGACCGATTCGATCAGGCCGTCATAGCGCCCGCCACCGAGCAGGCTGTCCTGGGCGCCGAGGTCGGCCGAGATCAGCTCGAACACGGTGCGCGTGTAGTAGTCGAGGCCGCGGACGAGGCGCGGATCGATCTCGTAGCTCAGGTCGAGCCGGTCGAGCATCCCTCGCACGGCCCCAAAGTGCTCGGCACAGTCATCACACAGGTACTCGGCGCTTCCCGGCGCGCCCTCGATGTGCGGCTGGCATCCCGGTTGCTTGCAGTCGAAGATCCTTAAGGGGTTGTCCTCGTAACGGCGCTGGCAGTCGCCGCACATCGAGCCGATCGAATCGGCGAAGTGTCTGCGCAGGGCCTCGTGGTAGGGCGCGCGGTCGTCGGGACAGCCAATCGAGTTCAGTCGCAAAGACAGGTCGCCGACACCGAGTTCGCTCATCAGGGTCCAGGCGTAGGCAATCACCTCGACGTCGAGGCTCGGGTCGAGCGAGCCGAGGGCCTCAATCCCGTACTGGTGGAACTGCCGGTAGCGACCCTTCTGCGGCTTCTCGTAGCGGAACATCGGCCCGATGTAGTACCACTTCTGGAACGGGGCCGTCGTCTGCAGGCCGGCCGACAGGTAGGCGCGGGCGACCGACGCGGTCCCCTCGGGTCGAAGGGCTAGACTGCGGCCCTTCTGGTCGGGGAAGACGAACATCTGCTTGGTGACGACCTCGGTCGCCTCTCCGATGCCGCGGGTGAAGAGCTCGGTGTGCTCGACGACGGGCACGCGGATCTCGCCGTAGTTGTAACGGCGCGACACGCTGCGAATCGTGTGCTCGACGAGGTGCCACCAGGCGACATCCTCGGGGAGGATGTCGTTCATCCCGCGGACGCGATCGTAGCTCATGCCAGCTCGCGCAGGACGTTGATCATCTCGATCAAGCTCTCGGCCGCCTGAACGCCCTTGTTCCCCGCCTTCGTGCCGGCGCGTTCGATCGCTTGATCGACGGTGTCGGACGTGATGACGCCGAACGTGACCGGCGGCTCGTTGTGCAGATTGACGAGTGCCAGGCCCTTGCTGACCTCGCTGGCGACGTACTCGAAGTGCGGCGTGGCGCCACGGATGACCGCGGCGAGCGCGACGATCCCGTCGTAGCGGCCGGTCTTGGCCATCACCTGCGCCGCCTTCGGCACCTCGAACGCGCCGGGAACCCGGCAGACGTCGATCGTGGCGTCATCGACGCCCGATCGGCGCAAACGGTCGAGGGCGCCGTCGAGCAGCCGCCCGGTGATCAGATCGTTGAATCGGCTGACGACGATCCCGATCTTCAGTCCGGTCCCGTCGAGCTTCCCTTCGAAGACCTTGCCCATGGTTTTCCTCCTGGCGACTCGATCAGATCACTGTTCGAGTCGCTTGAGAGAACACGCGTGTTCCAAGTGAACACGAGCATTCTCCTCCTACGTCTCATTTCGCACAATCGGTGCCCGCGCCTACGGCTTTCCTTGGTCTTGCTTCGTCCGCATGTGCGGAAGATTGTATCTCGTTTGGCGACCCGATCGGTCGATCGACTGAGCCAGCTGACTTGCCGGCCCGTTACACCCCGGTCAGGCGATGGCCGAGTTTCTCTTTCTTCGTCTTCAGGTAGTTCCTGTTGAACTCGTTCGGCTCGATCTCGATCGGGATCTGCTCGACGATCTCCAGTCCGTACCCGGAGAGGCCGACGACCTTCTTCGGGTTGTTGGTCATCAGGCGAATCGTTGACAGCCCGAGATCACACAGGATCTGCGCCCCGATGCCGTAGTCGCGTAGGTCGGCGGCGAACCCGAGATGCTCGTTCGCCTCGACGGTATCCATGCCCTGATCCTGAAGCTGATAGGCACAGAGCTTGCTGGAGAGGCCGATGCCACGCCCTTCCTGGCGCATGTAGACGACGACGCCCTCGCCCTCTTGCTCGATCATTTCCAGTGCTTGGCGCAGCTGACCGCCGCAGTCGCAGCGGTGCGAGCCGAACACGTCGCCGGTGAGGCACTCGGAATGCACGCGAACCAGCACGTTCTCCCGCCCCTCGACGTCACCCTTCACCAGCGCGACGTGCTCCTCATCCTCGATTGGACTGGTGTAGCTGACGATCCGGAACGTCCCGAACTTGGTTGGCATCTCTGCCTCGGCGATTCGCTCGACGAGGTGCTCCGTTCGCTTCCGGTAGGCGATCAGATCGGCGATGTTGACGATCGACAGGCCGTGCCTCTCGGCGAAGACCTCCAGATGAGGCAGGCGAGCCATCGTGCCGTCGTCGTTCAGGATCTCGCAGAGGACCGCGGCCGACTTCAATCCGGCGAGGCGTGCGAGATCGACGGTCGCCTCGGTGTGCCCCGCGCGCCGCAAGACGCCGCCGCTGCGGGCAATCAGCGGAAAGATGTGCCCGGGCAGCGCGAGATCGCCCGGGCCCGTCGCCTCATCGATCAGGAGCCGGATCGTGTAAGCACGGTCATAGGCCGAGATCCCGGTGGTGATCCCTTCCTTCGCATCGACCGAGACCGTGAAGTGCGTCCCGTGTAACGCAGTATTCTCGGGGCACATCGGGGAAAGCCCAAGGGCGCGAGCGCGATCCTCGGGGATTGGCATGCAGACGAGACCGCGACCGTAGGTGATCATGAAATTGATCGCGTCCGGGGTGGCGTGCTCGGCGGCAATGACAAGGTCGCCCTCGTTCTCGCGATTCTCATCGTCGACGAGGACCAGCATCTCGCCGGATCGGTACTTCCGAATCGCTTCCTCAATCGTGATAAACAAACGGCATCATCCTTTCGACGTACTTCGCCAAGATGTCGAACTCCAGGTTCACCGGGTCACCGTTCTTTCGGTCCTGCATCGTCGTTTTCTCGTAGGTCTCCGGGATGATCGAGCATCGGAACGAGTTTCCGTCGATCCCGTAGCTCGTCAGACTGATTCCGTCGATGGCAATCGATCCTTTCTCGACCACGTACCGGAGGTATTCGGACGGATGCGAGACGATCGCGATCCAATTCCGCTCCTCGCGGTACAAGGCCTGAATTCGCCCGACCGCGTCGACGTGCCCGAGGACCAGATGCCCATCCAGACCGTCTACCGGTCGCACCGGGAGTTCGAGGTTCAGCCGCGCTCCCGCCCGCAGCCCACCGAGCGTCGTTCGCGACGACGTCTCACGCGAGACGTCGGCTCGGAAGGCATCTTCGTGAAGCTCGCGAACCGTCAAACAGACTCCGTTCACAGCGACACTCGCCCCAGCATCGAGGCAACCCCGCATCGCGGGAGGGAGTTCGATTGCCACCTCCTCAGAGCCCGACGACCGGAGGAGCCCGAGACCCTGCACAACACCCGTAAACATTAGCGAGGCGCAGTGTACCGCAGGCGAACACCCTGTTCAACGGAGTTGCGCGCGTTTCTCACCTACGATACCCTCTTCGAAGGAGGTCATCGTGGCAATGAAACCAGTTGGCAATGTAGTATTAGGTGTTCTATTCCTTTTTCTGTCGTTTTCCATGGTCGCTGCCGAGCCGGAGGTCACCTATGAGATCGCCGAACGGGAGGGGTTCCGGGAGCTGATTGTCACGACGCCGCTCGCCAACTACCTCCTATCTGAAGACGGGGGCAGGCTCAAAAGCGTCCTGCTGACGTTCGCGCCGTACGGCTCGAAGATCGAGGAGCTGGTCTACGGGACGACGTCCGACGCGACGACCTTCGCGCGGCGATTTACGGCCGACGCGGAGTTCCCGTTCGAGTTGCGCGGCGAAGGGACTGAAGGGACGTACGCGCTCGGCGAGCCCAACTGGACCGAGTCCGGCGGACTCGTCGTCACGTTCACGGGCGAACTCGATGGCTACACGGTGATCAAGCGCTTCACTTTCGAGCCCCATGCGATCTACAGCATGGATCTCGAGGTCGAGGTCACGCCGCTGGCTGGCGCCGCACCCGAGTTAGCGATGACCGTTCAGAAGTACATCCCGCAAGAGAAGGGGCGCCAGCTGAATTACCTGTTCGACGGCGAGAGGTCACCGGCCCTACTCGCCTCCGGCTCGTACTTCTCGTTCGACGGGCTCGGCCTGATGGATGACGACGTCGTCTTCTTCCTCATTCCGGACGAGGGCACGACCGCCATCCCGTTCTCCGAAGCAACGGAGTCGGGAAGCTGGAGATTCGGGGTGAAGCTCGCCGCACCGGAGGGAACGTCGTCCTACCGGTTCACGCTGTACAGTGGGAGACGTCGCTTCCTGTTGATGGAGACCGTCGGGATCGAGGCCCTCGACGAGCCGGGGATTGGCGCGCGAGCGATGGTCGTTGTGATCAAGTTTCTCGACATCCTGTACCGCTACACCGGTAACTACGGGTGGGCGATCATCCTGTTCACCCTGATGACCCGCCTCGTCCTGTTTCCGTTGATGCGGAAGCAGTACCACTCGATCGCGAAGACCCAGCGGATCCAGCCCCGCCTGAAGCGGATCCAGGAGCGCTTCAAGGACGATCGCCAGCTGATGCAGCAGAAGACCCTCGAACTCTACAAGAAGGAAGGCGTCAACCCGATGGGCGGATGCCTCCCGATGCTGGTCCAGCTTCCGATCATCTTCGTCATCTGGCGCGCGATGCTCTACGCCAGCGAGCAGATTCACATCTCCCCCGGATTCCTCTGGATTCCGGACCTGAGCGTTCACGACCCGTACTTCATCCTCGTCATCGTGACGACGCTGATCATGCTCGTCCAACAGAAGTTCATGTCCCCGATGTCGACGGGGGGGGACGCGAAGGGGATCCAGAAGTACATGGGCTACTTCTTCCCGCTCATGATGGGTGTCCTCCTATGGCGCTTCCCGGCCGGGCTCTGGCTCTACTACCTCCTCACCACGGCGGCCCAAGTGGGGCAGCAAGCGTTCGTGAACTGGGAGATGGCGCGGGCCAATGGCGGAATGGTCGCTGTTCCGATGGAGGAGGACGACCTGGACGTGGAGACGGAGGAGAGCGATGGAGACGAAGGCGCTTCAGCAGGAGGTTGAGGCCTACCTGCGCGAACTCCTCACCATCCTTGAAGAGGAAGCAACGTTCGAGGTCGAACCGACATCCGCTCCCGAGGGTCTGTACGTCAATCTCGAAGGGAGCATGTTCTCTCTTTCCGAGGAGCGATCCGTCCTCGCGGCGCTGGAACTCCTCCTCCGGGGCGCTGTTCGACGGAAGACGGGCCAGGACATCGAGATCGTCCTTGACGTCAACGGAGCGGTGAAGCGTCGCCGGGCAGAGTTGATCCGGTTTGCCCTGACCAAGGCGGAGGAGGCCCGACGCGACCGGAAGCGGCTCCGCCTGAACGCCATGCCGTCACACGAGCGGCGAACGATCCACGTCGCGCTGGCCAACTTCCCCGGCGTGCGGACCCACAGCGTCGGTGACGGGGACGAGCGCCGGGTGATGATCGAACCGGACGACGTCTGATGGATGAAGGCACCATCGCCGCGATTTCCACACCGCTCGGCGAGGGAGGGATCGGGATCGTTCGGTTGACCGGTCCAGGCTCAATCGGCATCGCGGCCGGCTTGTTCCGCTCGGCCCGAGATGATTCGCTCGAAGACGCTCCGACGCACACCCTTCACTACGGGCAGATCGTTATCGGTGACCGACCGGTCGACGAGGTTCTCGTCTCCCTGATGCGAGCCCCGCGAACGTACACGCGGGAAGACGTCGTGGAGATCAACTGCCACGGGGGGATCGTCGCGACGCGCGCGGTTCTCGACGCCGTCCTCGATGCCGGGGCTCGGATGGCCGAACGGGGTGAGTTCACCAAGCGCGCGTTTCTGAACGGGCGGATCTCGCTCGATCAGGCGAAGGCGGTCCTCGACGTCGTGAAGGCACGAACCATGCTCGGCCTCGAAGCGGCCGTCGATCGGCTCGGTGGACGATTCTCGAACGCGCTCAGCGAGATCCGCGAAAGGCTCGCGGAGGTCCTCGCCGACCTGGAGGTCGAGATCGATTACCCCGATCTCGACGTCGATGTCGAGGCCGTTCTTCCGAGGATCGACGATCTCTCCGGGCGCGTGGACGCCCTTCTCGCCCAGAGCGAGCAGGGGCGGATCATCCGCGAGGGGCTGACGATCGCGATTGTCGGTCGGCCGAACGTCGGGAAGTCGACCCTCCTGAATGCCCTCCTCGCCGAGGAGCGAGCGATCGTGACGCCGATCCCAGGGACGACGCGCGACACCGTCGAGGAGGAGGCCTCACTCGGTGGGATCCCGGTCCGCTGGATCGATACGGCGGGGTTGAGAGAACCGAGCGATCCGGTCGAGGCGGAGGGGGTTCGGCGAACCCAGCGAGCGATCGATCGGTCCGATCTGGTCCTGTGCCTCCTCGATCGAAGCGAGTCGTTGACGCAGGAGGATCGGGAGATCCTCGACCGGGCGTGGGGCGTCCCTTCGATCCTGGTCGTCAACAAGACCGATCTGCCGGATCGGCTCGGCGCCGCGTCTCTTAGTTCGTGGACCGAACGGCTTGAGGTTTCGGCGAAGGAGGGCGGCGGAGTCGAGGCTCTTCGCGAGGCGATCCTTCGGTTGCTCATCGGTGGGGAGCTCCCGACGCGCAACTCGGTCCTTCTCCTCGATGCGTGGGAGCACGATTTGATCCGGCGCGCCGGAGAAGCGCTCCGCCAAGCGGCGGGGACGGCCCGAGCCGGGCACTCGGCCGACATGGTCGCCGAGGATCTACGCCTCGCCTATCGAACGACCGGTGAGCTGCAGGGGATCGACGTCAGCGAATCGATCCTCGATGCGGTCTTCGCGCGATTTTGCGTCGGAAAATAGGCGTGAGCCTTCGGCTCACGGGCGAGAAACTGCAAGGATCAGCACGTCACCCACAGGTGAAGCTGCGCAGCAGTTTCACCATCGGCTCGGGAGGCGTATCACGGCTCCCGAGACGCAAAGCTGCACAGCAGCTTCTCGCCCGTCACTGGGGTCGCTCTGCGACTCCAGTGACGAGGTCGATCCCTTGGATCTGGGCATTCCCGCGCCAGTCGTCGAACCCAGCGTGTCCGACGAGCCCGATCGGCTCATCCCGTTCGAACTCATCGAGGTACTTGGCCATGCGAAACGCGATGAACGGGAGCGAGGTTCCGTTCTGGGTCACCTGCCCCTTGAGGTGCTGCTTCCGATTTCCGACGAGCGTCAACTCCGAGAACGTGCAGTCCGTAAGGAGGAACCGGGGCCTGGCGTTGCCCGGCCCGAACGGACTGAGGGACATCAGATCGGTGTAGAACCGGAGATCGATCTCGCTGATGGAGAGCCGCGCGTCGATGTCCTCGGCGGCAAGGCTCGTCAAGTCGCCGCGGTGCGCCGCGACATACTTGAGCAGGCGTTCCTCCAACTGCGGAAGATACTCGTTGGCGACAGAGAATCCGGCGGCCATCCGATGTCCGCCGTACTGGAGTAGGAGATCGCCGTGAGCCTCCAGGCAGGCGTTGATGTCGAATTCACCGACGCTTCTGCACGACCCGCGGCTGACGCGATCCCCGCGGGAGACGGCGATCGACGGAACGCGAAACCGCTCGGCAAGGCTGGAAGCGACGAGGCCGAGAATCCCCACGTTCCAGTACTTCCCCGCGACGAGAACGAAGCCGTCCTCCTGCGGGTTGAGCTGCTCCTCACGGATGTACTCCCCCGCTTGGGCGATCAAGTCGTTCTGCGCGATCTCCCGGTCGCGGTTGTAGTCGAGGAGGATCTCGGCGAGGTACTCGGCCTGATCTGGGAGTTCGGTGATCAGGAGGAGAAAGGCGACCTTCGGGTCGCCGGCGCGATTCGCCGCGTTCAGCTTGGGAGCGACGAGGTAGCCGATGTCCGACGTGCTGAGCTTCTTCGGATTAACCGAGAGCTTGTCGAACAGGACGCGAAGGCCCTGCGAGGAGCCTTCGTCCTTGGCGACTATCGAGAACGCCTCGCGGACGAAGGCGCGGTTCTCACTCTCGCCGTCGGAGGAGAGCGGCACGAGATCGGCGATCGTTCCGAGTGCGACGAGGTCGAGGAGCTGCGTCGGCGTCGGCCGGCCGAGGCGCTCGTAGAGCCCGCAGACCAGCTTGTACGCAACCCCGACGCCGGCGAGCTGACGATTCGGGTACACCTCTCCGTCGCAATGTGCATCGATGATCGCCAGCGCGTCGGGGAGAGGCGCCGGGGGAATGTGATGGTCGGTGATGATCGTATCGATCCCTGCACCGTTGAGGGCATCGATCTCAAGGTTGTTGGAGACGCCGCAGTCGGTGGTGATCACCAGGCCGAATCCTTCCTCGATCGCGCGGAGGACGAACGGCCGCGAGATGCCATGCCCGTTCGTCCGATCCCCCACGTCGACCTTGATCGTGTTCCGCGGGAGGAGGGGGCGAAGACCGCGATAGAGGACGGCGGCCCCGGTCAGTCCGTCAACGTCGAAGTCGCCGTGGATGAAGACCCGCTCTTCGGTGTCGATCGCCTTCACGAGGCGGTCGACCGCTCGCTCCATGTCGGTGAAGAGGAACGGGGAATGGAAGCTCCGAGCTCCTGGATCGATCAGGGCCTCCCACGAAGTGCCCCCACGCTGGGCAAGGAGGGCGGCGAACGGGCGGGCACAGCCGAGCGTCGTACGGATCCCGTCGACGAGAGTTTCATCCGGGTCGGGAGCGAGTTGCCACTCTCTCCCGTCCCGAAGGATGGACTTCATCTCCCCTTCTTCGCTTTGTCCGCCTTGAGGCTCCAGACGTGGAGAATCGGATTGGCGATGTACATCGACGAGTAGGTTCCGACGATGACACCGATCAACAGGGCGAGGGAGAAGCCTCGCAGAACACTGCCGCCAAACACGAACAGGATGATGACCGGGATGAAGGTTGTCAGCGACGTGTTCAGCGTTCGACTCAGCGATTGGTTCACGCTGTGATTGATGATCTCGAAAACCGACCGGCGGCGCTCGACCTTCAGGTTCTCGCGGATACGGTCGTAGATGACGATCGTGTCGTTGAGCGAGTACCCGACGATGGTCAGAAATGCGGCAATCGTCGCCAAGTTGACCTCAATCTGGAAGATCGCGAAGACGCCGAGGGCGAGAATCACGTCGTGGAGGATCGCCGCGACGGCGCCGATCGCGTAGCGAAGGCGGAACCGCCACGAGATGTAGATGAGGATCGCCACCAGGGCAAGCAAGACGGCCTGCCAACCCTTCTGCGCCAGCTCCTGGCTCACCTGCTGGCCGATCAGCCGACGGCTGATGTCCTCGACGGGGAAGTCGGCGCGGAGGGTCGTCTCAATCCGATCGATCACGCGCTTGTCCTCCTCAACGTTGAGGAGCTGCGTCGTGATCACCTTGGTGTTCCGTTCGGCGACGTCCTGAATAACGCTCTTCGTCAGATCGACCTCGCCGGCTTCGATCGATCCGAGCGCGGTCCGGATGTCTGCCGTGTCGACGGCCTCCGAGAATAGAACCGTGAACTCCATCCCGCCGGTGAAGTCGATCCCCCACTTGAGTCCACGGACACCGGGGATCAGGATGACGACACTGACTGCGATCAACAGAAGCGAGAGCGGGACGAAATACTTCGTCTTGCCGAGGAAATCGAACTGCCGCATCGGGCGCCTCCTCCCCTAAGCCTGGACTCTCTTCGTCCACCTCGACTTGATCCGCGCGGCCTTGTTCGCATGGATCGTATGCCGCTTGGCGGCCTTGTCCGCCGCCTGAGCGAGCTCGGGAAGGAGCGCGCGTGCCGCCTCTTTGTCCCCGGCCTCGAGATGTAGGCGGATCTGCTTTTCCACGCGCTTGATCGCGGCCTTCTTGGCCCGATTCAGCCCTTTGCGCTTGTGGCTCTGTCGCAAACGCTTTCTTGCGGAAGCAATGTTAGGAATCGTACTCACCTCTTCGAAGTTTCGTCTTCACGTATTGCAGGTCAGGAATAACGATTGATGTTAGCGAAGCGGTGATCTCGAATCAAGCAGGGATCGTTCTTCTCACTCCGTTGCCGGCGGTCTGTCTCGCGCGGACACGGGATCGATCTCGGTGCGAACTCCGTGATCGATGTCCGAGGCCGGCTCGGGAGCGGGGCCTGCCGCCGTACCCTTGCCGGTTCCAGCAGATTCGTGCAGGTCGCACCCGATTGCCGGCCCGTTTTCGCGGTGCTAGGATGGGTCCGTTTCTCACCGGGCCGGTGGCTCGTATCCGAGAGGGGGGTTCATGCAGTACATCGTCAAACGCGATGGTCGCGTTGTTTCGTTCGATGAAGCCAAGATCACAACAGCCATCTGGAAAGCGATGCGTGCCGTCGGCGACCCCGACGAGCACACCGCCGCAGCGCTGTGCAGCCAGATCACCCGCGCCCTGGATGGGCGGTTTGTCGGGGAGTATCCCACGGTGGAGGAGATCCAGGACCTCGTCGAGGAGACGCTGATCCGGGCGGGAAGGACGCGCACGGCGAAGGCCTACATCCTCTATCGAAGGCAGCACGAAGAGCTGAGGGAGATGCGCGGTCTGATGGCCGAACTCCCCCTGGTGGAGGACTACCTCGACGATCGCGACTGGAGGGTCCGCGAGAACAGCAACATGACCTACTCCCTCCAGGGTCTGAACACCCACATCACTGACAAGATCATCTCCCGATACTGGCTCGGACGGATCTACCCGGAGGCGATCCGGAATGCACACGAGTCCGGCGACTTCCACGTCCACGACCTGGGGACGCTCGGCGCGTACTGCGTCGGCTGGGATCTGCGAGACCTGCTTCTTCAAGGGTTCCGCGGCGTGCGGGGGAAGATCGAGTCGAAACCTGCGAAGCACTTCCGCGTTGTCCTCCTCCAGATCGTCAACTTCCTCTACACGCTGCAGGGGGAGTCGGCCGGGGCGCAGGCGTTCTCCAACGTCGACACCTACCTCGCCCCGTTTATCCGGGCCGACGGTTTATCGTACAACGAGGTGAAACAAAACGTCCAGGAGTTCGTCTACAACATGAACGTGCCGACACGGGTCGGCTTCCAGACGCCGTTCACCAACGTGACGCTCGATCTGAAGGTCCCTCGCCACATGCTCGACGAGCCGGCGGTGGTCGGAGGCGTCTTCCAGGACGCGACCTACGGCGAGCATCAACCGGAAATGGACCTGTTCAATCGGGCATTCGCCGAGGTAATGAACGAAGGCGACATGCGCGGTCGGCCGTTCACGTTCCCGATCCCGACCTACAGCATCACTGAGGAGTTCGACTGGGAGAACCCCGTCCTCGATCCGGTGTGGGAGATGACGGCCAAGTACGGGATCCCCTACTTCTCGAACTTCATCAACAGCGACATGCACCCCGAGGACGCGCGAAGCATGTGCTGCCGCCTGCGGATCGACAACCGCGAACTGCGAAGCCGGGGCGGCGGGCTGTTCGGTGCCAACCCGCTCACCGGATCGATCGGCGTGGTCACTCTCAACTTGCCACGGCTCGGGTACCTGGCGAGCGACGAGGCGGACTTCTTCGACCGACTCGGGGCGCTGATGGACCTGGCCAAGGACGCGGTTGCCGTGAAGCGGAAGACTCTCGAATCCCTGACCGAGAAAGGACTCTATCCCTACTCCAAGTTCTACTTGGAGCGGATCAAGGAGGCGGAAGGGGGCTACTGGCGGAACCATTTCTCGACGATCGGGATCATCGGGATGAACGAGGCGCTCCTCAATCTGCTCGGCTGCACGATCGGCGATCCGGACGGACGGGAGTTCGCGCTCCGCGCGCTTGACTGGATGCGCAATCGGATCGGCGAATACCAAGTCGAGACCCATGACATCTTCAACCTCGAAGCAACGCCGGCCGAAGGGGCGAGCTACCGGTTGGCCAAGGTCGACCGTGAGCAATTCCCGGACCTGCGGATCTACAACCTCGAGGCGTACGAGAGCGGTGCACCGTATTACACGAACTCAACCCAGCTTCCGGTCGGATGGACCGACGACCTGTTCGAGGCGCTCAGCCTTCAGGACCCGCTTCAGACACGCTACACCGGCGGGACGGTTTTCCACGGCTTCCTCGGCGAGCGCATGCCGAACGGCCAGGCGACGAAACGGCTGGTCCGGAAGATCGCAGAAACGTTCCGGCTCCCGTACTACACCCTGACGCCGACGTTCTCGGTCTGTCCGCAGCATGGCTACCTCGTAGGCGAGCACGCGTCCTGTCCGACCTGTCAGTCGAAGACGGAGGTCTACTCCCGCGTCGTCGGGTACCTCCGCCCGGTCGATCAGTGGAACGATGGAAAGCAGGCCGAGTTCGCCGACCGGAGGATCTTTGCTCCCACGTCGACCTCGGGATGAGAGACCGATGCTCGAGGGGCGGGATCGCCGGCACGTTGAGACACCCTCCGATGCCGCTCTCAGCGGCATCGTCATCGGTGGCGTCCAATGGACGACGCTGGTCGATTATCCGGGGAAGGTCGCGGCGACCTTGTTCACCGTTGGGTGCGACTTCCGCTGTCCGTTCTGCCACAATCCCGAGTTGGTCGATCCGGATCGGCTCACGCCCGCGCTCGATGAGGGCGAGGTCCTCGATCGGCTCCGCGAGCGGGTCGGGTTCATCGACGGCGTGGTGATCAGCGGTGGGGAGCCGACGATCCAGACGTCGCTCCCGGAGTTCGTCGAGAGGGTGAAGCGGCTCGGGCTTTCCGTCAAGTTGGATACCAACGGCTCGCGCCCCGAGGTACTTCGCGCGCTTCTTGCCACGCAGTGCGTAGACTACATTGCGATGGACGTCAAAGCGCCGCTCGACTGCTACGACCGGCTGATTGGGACCGCTTCCGACGTCGGCGCAATCAAGGAGTCGATTGCGCTGATCGTCAATTGCGCCCCAGACTACGAGTTTCGGACGACGGTCGCGCCGACACTGGGACGCAAGGACGTTCTCCGGATCGCCGAGTGGCTGGCAGGTGCGGTGCGCTACACGCTGCAGGCGTTCCGGGTGCCGGAGAAGGGTCTCCTCGACCCGGCGTGGGAGACGCGGCCCGCCCTATCGAAGGAGGAACTCCACGGGTTGTGGGCCGAAATCCAGTCGTCCTTCGCCGATGGCGGCGTACGCAGCTGAGCGCGAGCTCTACTCGGTGCCGAGCCCAACCCGCCGTCGCACGTCGGCGATCGTCTCTTCGGCGATCGCCTGAGCGCGCCGAGCGCCGTCGCGAAGGACCTCGACGATGTCGCCTGAGGCCACCAGATCGGCCCGCCGCTGTTGGATCGGGCGGAGGACGCCCATCAGATGATCAAACGTTTCGTCTTTGAGACGGGAGTACATCAGGCTCCCCTGCTCGTACTCCGAGCGGAGCTCGTCGACGATCGACGCGTCCCCGGTGATCTCCGCCGACAGTTCGAGGATCTCGAACAGATTCTCCACGCCGGGCGACATCGCGACGCCGGCCTCGAGGCCGGCGTCGGTCACCGCGGAGCGGACCTTCTTGCGAATCGACGTCTCGTCCTCCATCACGCCGACGTAATGCTGGTCGCCGGCGCTCTTGCTCATCTTCATCGAGGGGTCGGAGAGCGACATGATCCGCGCGCCCTTCCCAACGATCGGCTCCGGCTCGGGGAAGAATTCCCCGAACCGACCGTTGAACCGCCGGGCGATTCGTCGCGACAGCTCCAGATGCTGGACCTGATCCTCGCCGACCGGAACGCCGTGGGCTCGGTACAGCAGGATGTCGGCCGCCTGGAGGATCGGATAGGTGAACAGGCCGGCGGAGACGAACTCCTTCTCGGCTGACTTGTCCTTGAACTGGGTCATCCGGGTCAGGTCACCGTATGAAGTAACACAGCCGAGGATCCAACCGAGTTCGGCGTGCGTCGGCACGTCGGATTGGACGAACAGGATCGTCCGTGGGGGGGCGCTCCCGCACGCCCCCAGGTCGAGCGCCCACGCTCGCCCGGCAGTACGTAGGTTCTCGGGATGGACCTCGCGGGTGCTCGCATGATAGTCGACGATCCCGATGACGCAGTCGTACTCGTCCTGCATCCCGGCCCAATTCCGAACTGCCCCGAAGTAGTTGCCCACGTGCAGGGTCCCGGTCGGCTGAATGCCGGAGAAGACGCGCTTCCTCATCGTCGACCACCTCCTGATAGCGATTGTCCGCGGCTCTTTCCACGGACGTTCTGAGTATAAGGAGCGTGAGGTGCCGTCTGCAAGGGCTCTTTGGCTTGATCGCGGCTCTTCGGGTGTCGTATCATCGTTTGTCGGAGGGAAGGGGCGAGATGAACGAGAAGCGGCTCGCAGGAGACTCTGAGTTCGATCCGACTGCGCGGAAGCGGATCCTCGATTCGTTGCAGGAGAGCGGCGTCGTCGTTCCGGACCCCGATCGGACCTACGTCGGCGAGGGCGTCCAGGTTGCACCGGGGACCGTCCTCTATCCCGGGACGCACCTTCGCGGCGCAACGAGCATCGGACCGGACTGCCGGATCGGCCCCAATTGCTGGATCGAGGACACGGCGATCGAGGAACGCTGCACCGTCCGCTATTCCGTCCTCGAATCAGCCCGCGTTCGCCCCGATTGCCAAATCGGGCCGTACGCCCATCTGCGTCCGGGCGCCGACGTCGGACCGGAGGTGCGCGTCGGAAACTTCGTCGAAGTGAAGCAGGCCCGTCTCGAGCGGGGGGTCAAGGCCGGGCATCTCGCCTACATCGGGGACGCAGACGTGGGGGAGAGAACGAACATTGGCGCCGGAGCGATCACCTGCAATTACGACGGCGCTGCGAAGCATCGGACGGTCATCGAGAAGGGCGTGTCCGTCGGCAGCAACGCGTCGCTCGTCGCGCCGGTGACGATCGGCGAAGCGGCCATCGTGGCGGCGGGGTCGACGATCACCGAGGACGTGCCGGCGGGGAACATTGCGTTCGGCCGGGCGCGCCAGGTGAACAAGAGATCCGAGCGGAAGACCGAGGAGGACGCGAAGGATGATCGGTAGAGAGCTGAAGCTTCTTTGCGGTAACGCGAATCCGCAGTTGGCGGAGGAGATCTCCGAGGCACTCGGCATCGGGCTGTGCGACGCCGCAGTGACGCACTTCGGAGACGGAGAGATCCGCGTTCGGATCCGAGAGACGGTCCGCGGTGCGGACGTCTTCGTCATCCAGCCGACCTCCCCCCCAGTCAACGAGCACTTGATGGAGCTGCTGATCATGATCGACGCGATCCGTCGCGCGTCGGCTGACAAAGTGATCGCGGTCGTCCCCTACTACGGCTATGCACGCCAGGATCGGAAGCACACCGGACGGGTTCCGATCTCGGCCCGGTTGGTTGCCAACCTGATCGAGGTCGCGGGGGCGGACCGTGTCCTGACGATGGACCTCCACGCCGGTCAGATCCAGGGGTTCTTCAACATCCCGGTCGACAACCTGCGGACCGACTGGATTTTTGCCAACCACATCGAGGCGACGTTCGATCGATTGGACAACACGGTCATCGTCTCTCCGGACGCCGGCGGTGCGGTCCGCGCTCGGATGGTCGCCGAACGGCTCGACAGGCCGCTGGCGATCATGGAGAAGCGCCGTTCCCAAGACGGATTGGACGTCCGAGTGATGAACGTCATCGGTGAGGTTTCCGGCATGCGGGCGATCATAATCGACGACATCCTGTCGTCCGGCGGGACGATGGTGAAGGCGGCCAACACGCTCCTCGCCCACGGCGCGGAGGAGGTGTCTGCCTACTGCACCCACGGGGTGCTTTCCGACAACGCACTGGAGCTGGTGGCGGAATCACCCTTGAAACGGGTGGTTCTGACCAATACCATCTTCAACGAGCGTGCGGATGAGAGTGAGATCGTCGACTACATCCATGTGGGCGAGCACCTGGCGAAGACGATTCATCGGATCTTCGAGTTCAAGTCGGTGAGCCACCTCTTCCCGCATTACTGAACGAAATCTATAGAGATAGCTGGGTGAACGAGGATGCATACGCTGGAAGTGAAACAGAGACCTGCCGGGAAGGCGAATGCCCTCCGGCGGGGCGGACTAGTGCCGGGGGTCGTCTACGGCCCTTCGATCGAAAGCATGCCGATCGCCATTGTGCGGAAGGACCTTCAGTCGCTCTTCGCGGAGATCACACGAAGCTCGAGGATCAATCTGTCGATCGCCGACGAGAACGGGACAAAGGAAATGGATGTCTTCTTGAAGGTGGTCGACTACGATCCGATCACCGATGAGCCGAAGCACGTCGATTTCTATCACCCGGACGTCGATCACCCGTTGAAGCTACACGTCCCGGTGAGGATCGCCGGAGAAGCGGAGGGCACAAAGAGCGGGGGAATCCTGAACGTGCTGTTCAACACGATTCGCGTTCATGGCCTCGCCAAGGACGTTCCCCCCCTGATCACGATTGACGTCACTGAACTCGAACTCGGTGAGTCGATCTACGTCAGAGACATCGACTTCGGAGGCGTCGAGCCGATGCTCCCGCCCGAGCGGACGTTGGTGACGGTCATCGCTCCGCGCGGTATGGAGATCGAAGAGGAAGAGGTCGAACTCGAGGAGGCCGCGATCGAGGGCGAAGAGGGTGCCGTTGAGGAAGAGGGAGCGCAGGCAGAGGGAGGCGAGGAGACCGCTGCCGACGAGGCGTAATTGAAGGCGGTCTTCGGGCTCGGCAACCCCGGCCGGGCCTACACGCTGACTCGACACAACGTAGGATTCGAAGTCATCGACCTGTACCGGAAGGTCCATCGACTTCGCAGGAGAGGGCGGATCGAAAGCTCCGCCCTCGTCTATTCCGACGACGATCTTCTGCTGATCAAGCCAATGACGTTCATGAACGACAGCGGGGCAGCGGTGCGCTGTGCGCTGTCCAAGCACGGCGTTTCGCCGATAGATGCACTCGTCGTGTACGACGATCTCGATCTCCCGCTGGGGCGGATCAAGGTCCTCGGAGCCGGCGGCGCCGGGACGCACAAGGGGATGACCTCCATCCTGAATGCGCTGGGGACTGAGGAGATTCCGCGTCTAAGGATCGGAATCGAGGTTGAGGAGAGAACGGAGACGGGACGCGACTTCGTCCTCGATCGGTTTACACCCGTGGAGTGGATGCGCGTCCTTCCGGCGCTGGAGAGCGCCGTCGACGCAATCGACCTGTTCCGTCGGGCGGACATCGATGCCGTGATGACACGCTTCAACCGACGCAATGGGTCCCTTGCCGAGGTGTAGAGGCCCAGTATACTGTTGCCGTCTGCGTAGGCTCTATCTAAGCAGGCGCCACTGAGGAGGCGGAGATGTATGACCGATTTTCGCGAGAGTCGATGGAGATCATCGCGATCTCGCAAGAAGAGGCCGAGAGCTGGCGGCACAGCTACGTCGGCACGGAGCACCTCCTCCTCGCGTTTCTCAAGATCGCCGACAGCGAGGTCCATCGCTTCCTTACCTCGAACGGCGTGACCTACGACAAGGTCAGTACGCTTCTCGAAGAGGAGAAGGAGCGGGGCGACGTGCGCCTCTCCGCCGACGACCTCGAACCGACCCCACGACTGAAGCGGGTCATGAAGATCAGCTTCGAGGAGGCGCGCCGGGCAGGGCTGAATACGATTCGACCGGAACACCTTCTGCTGGGGTTGCTCCGCGAAGGGGAGGGGACCGGCGCAGCGCTCCTCGATCACTTCGGCGTCGACCTGAACAAGGCGCGCGGCTACTTCCTCCCTCCCGGCGGGATCGGGATGGCGGTCCGACCGGCGCGGCGCGGCGCTCAGCAAAAGGGTGACCTGTCTGAGTTCGGACGGAATTTGGTCGAGGAGGCGATGGCCGGAAAACTCGACCCGGTGATCGGCCGCGAAGAGGAGATGGAGCGGATCATCCAGACCCTCACCCGCCGGCGGAAGAACAACCCGGCGCTGATCGGCGAATCGGGCGTCGGGAAAACCGCCATCGTCGAAGGGCTCGCCCAGCGGATCGCCAACGGGGACGTTCCGGCACTCCTGCGGTCGAAGGAGATCATCGAACTCGACATGGCGTCGGTCGTAGCCGGAACGAAGTATCGCGGTGAGTTCGAGCAGAGGCTGAAGGCGCTGATCAACAAGGTCACGGAAGAGGATAACGTGATCCTGTTCATCGACGAACTTCAGACCGTGGTTGGGGCCGGCGGGGCGGAAGGGGCGATCGACGCGTCGTCGATTCTCAAGCCACCGCTCGCTTCCGGCGCGATCCAGTGCATCGGGACGGCGACCCTCGATGAGTACCGCAAGTCGGTGGAGAAGGACCCGGCGCTGAAGCGTCGCTTCAAGACGATCTATGTCGAGGAGCCGACGGTCGACGAAACCATGAAGATCTTGAAAGGGCTTCGACCGCAGTACGAGAAGCACCATGGCGTGAAGATCACTGACGACGCACTGCAGCAGGCTGCGCGCCTGTCGGATCGCTACGTTACCGACCAGTTCCTCCCCGACAAGGCGATCGACCTGATCGACGAGACGGCGGCGAGGATCAAGCTTCAGCGGACCCGAGTCCCCGCCGAGGCGCGGGAGCTGATGGAGGAGGTTGACGGCCTCGACGAGCAAGAGCACGACGCGGTCGCGTCGCAAAACTACGAAACGGCCGCGCGCCTTCGGGACCGGAAGGCGGAGCTGGTCTCGCGCATCGAGGAGCTGAGCGAGACGGCGTACCAAGGGAACGACCTTCAGGCGACCGGGCGGGACATCGCACAGATGGTCGCGATGTGGACCGGCGTTCCGATCGGCCACGTCCAGGAGGAAGAG
>CBFCYU010000009.1:0-20195 GCA_965602415.1 uncultured bacterium
ATCAGAGCCCAGTGTCCGGCAATCCTACGGGGCAGAAGCACCGCGTCTTTGTCTTCTGGCTGCATGATCAGCCCATAGCGCTCGAAGCGGCGGAAATCCTCCGTGACTGCGAGGGATACGCCTGGGCCGTCGCGCGTGTAGGCGGTGTAAACGACGGCGTACTTGCCCAGTTCAGCGACGAAGGTTATGCGCGGATCTTCAATGCCCCACACTTCCTCCGGAAAGCGCTGCGGGTCAGGCATCAGAGTCGGTTCGGCATCGATCTTCCAGTCATCTATGCCATTTGCAGACCGAGCAGCACATAGATGGGAATGTCCGCGCCGGTCTTCCACGCGGCACAACAGAAGGGTAGTGCCGTCGGGCAGCAACACAGCTCCCGGATTGAACACGCTATTGACCCGGTACGGCCACTGGGCGGCGGTCAGAATGGGATTGCGCGCATTGCGTTGAAGCAGCTCAGGTTGACGCTCATTCATGGGCTTGGTCCTCCCGTGCCATAAGAATAGTCTCATCCACCCGCAGTTCCAGGAGGGCTTGCAGAAAGGCCAGCGTCGACTCCGCACCCTGATTCTCGTTCGCGCGGTCCGGATGCAGGCCGTCTCGACAACCGCCCGTCGTCGGATCGTAGATGGGAAGATTCAGGTCATTACGACCAAGGAACCACTCGAAGGCACGGCGGGCCTCCTGGCGCCAGTGTCCATCGACCGTGATCCGGTAGGCTTCGAGACACGCGGACACCATCCCCTGCGCCTCAATCGGCTGTTGGTCGAACCGAGCCCGCTCGCCACCTTGTGGATAGAAGCCGTTCGATCCGATAGGCACAAAGGAGCCTGCTTCCGCGCGCTGCAAGTCAGCTAGCCAGCTCAGCGACTCCAATCCCGCCTCGATCATGTCGCCATTGGGTATCGCTTGACCGCACAGGAGCAGGGCCTGCGGCAGCACAGCGTTGCAGTAGGTCAGCCCGTCCTCATACCAGCGCCACTCACCCGAGCGGTGGCCTTCATACAGCGTCAGCAGCCGCGCGGACAGTTCATCGCGTATCTGGTTGGCCCTGCTGTCGCCGGCGAAGCGTCGAAGATACTCGTGGATGCCGATCAGTGCGAAGGCCCAGGCCCGCGGGCTGGAGGTGTCGAGAATCGCTGGCAAGGCCTGTTCGAACACCCGCCCGGCCATGCTCTGCAGGGCGGGAGTGTTCGAGCGGCCCAGGACGATGCCCAACGCCGATAGCGTACGGCCGTGGCTGTCATCGGAGCCGCTGGCCTCGAGCCAGTGACGCCGGTAATCCATGAAATTGCAGAAGCGTCCGGTTTCAGTATTGAACGAGTACCAGATGAAGGCGAGATACCGGTGAGCAAGATCCACGGCTTCGTCGTTACCCATAGTCTCCAAGAGAGCGCTCACCGTCAGTGCGCGGGCATTGTCATCAATGGTGTACCCCTCACTATAGTTCGGGGTGGTGAAAACGGCGTGTTGTATGATGCCGGTGTCGTCTGTCATGTGGCGCAAGTGATCCAGTTTCAGACGCGGCAATTCGCCCGGGAGCTTGTCCAGGGGCTTTATCGCGGAACCCGGACGAGCAAGATGACGGTGCTCCGCTCGCGCGCGTCTGAACGTCTCCATATAGCGACTCGCTACCTGTGGCCAGATCATTGCGCGCCCGAACACGTAGGCCCGCTTGCGCATGGCGTGCCGCTGGGACTCGTCGTCCAAGAGGCGTATCACCTGATCGGCCAGTGCGGGCGGATCTCGGAACGGCACCAGCGCTCCCCGTCCTTCGGCCAGCATCTCTTCCGCATACCAATACGGTGTCGAGATCACCGCCTTCCCCGCTCCCAGGGTATAGGCCAGTGTGCCAGAGGTGATTTGCGCTTCATTGAGATAGGGTGTGATGTAGATGTCCGCCGCGCTGATGAACTGAACGAGCTCTTCCAGACTGACGAAACGGTTGTAGAAGATCACCTGACCGTCGACGCCGTTCTCCTGAGCCAACCGCTGCAGGGACAGCCGATATGTTTCGCCTTCGTTCCGCACGACGTGGGGGTGGGTCGCACCGAGGATGATGTACACCACGTTCGGGTGGCGGGCTAGAATGGCGGGCAGGGCAGAGATGACGTCTTCAAAACCCTTGCTCGCCGAGAGCAACCCAAAACTGAGCAAGACGATCTTGCCCTCGACTTCAAACAGGTCCTTGTGGAAACTCGAGTCGACAAAGGGCACATCAGGAATGCCATGCGGGATTAGGTCAATCTTCTCCGGCGGAACGCCATAGACCTCGTGCAGAAACTCCGCACCGCGCTTGCTCATGACAACCACCCGGTCAGACAAGGCCGCGATTTCTTCCAGCACCTGCTTCTGATCGGGATCAGGGTCGTGCAGAATCGTGTGGAATGTCGTGACAATAGGCATCCGCAATTCGCGCAAGAGCACTAGGATGTAGCCGCCCGCACGTCCGCCGAAAATGCCGTACTCGTGCTGCAGGGATACGATGTCTACGTTGTTGATGTTCAGAAAGTCGGCAGCGCGACGATACGAGTCTACATCCTTCTCCGTGATTTCGAATCGGACGCGGGGCGGATAGACGTACCCGCCCTCGACATCATTGACCGGCAGGGCAATGCACGTTGTCTGACAATACTGGGCGGCGATGGCTTCACAGAGATCGGTGGTGAATGTGGCAATACCACACTGGCGCGGGAAGTAGTTGCCGATGAACGCAATGCGGTTGGGTACCGGACCGGCCAGAGCCGTATTCATCATGAATGTCTCCCTTCTTGCTGCAACATGCCCCGTGAGCAGGGGGAGGGGGATAGCGCGGCGCCCTCTCCACCGTGACCTGCCCCCAGCGACCGGTCCACTTCTAGAGTTAGTCTAATCGACCACCTCCCGCGAAAGCCAACGCTGGAATCAGTGTACGGGTCTCAGGTGCTGGAGGACGCTGTCCCAGGCTGCTGTGGGGGCGGATCTCGTTGTACTCTCTGCGCCAGTTCTCGATCAGCACTCTTGCCTCCTCCAACGTGTAGAAGATCTCCCGGTTGAGCAGTGACCTGACCCCCTCGAATCGATCCAGAAGCATGGCTAGGATCGGACAAGCCTATGGTGCTGAGACGAGAAGCTGCTCGATTTCCCCTCGCCTCGGCCACCGGTCAGTTCTAAAGCTATCCAGCACTCTAGACTCCAGAACTGCCCGATTCATGCAATTCCTCGAAGGCTCTTCTTCTATCGCGACGCATCATCGCGCTAGGAAAGACGTTCTGGTCTCCTGTTGCCGCTATTGCGTCTAGATATTCCCATTCAGGCTTCTCTTCGACTCATACATCCGTTCGTCAGCTGCGGCAAGGACTTCTTCCACCGATCGCGAATCATCGGGGCTCCAGTGAGCGCTTCCAATCGAGAAGGTCACCGGGAAGTCGAACACGAGGTTGGCCACGTTCCGACGTGCGACTTCCTCCAGGATCCGCTGTTTAACATCCTCGGTCTCTCCGTTGGTTTCGATGAGCAAAAGCAGAAACTCATCGCCGCCGTAGCGGACGACGACATCCGAGCCTCGCACTTGTCCTTGAAGAAGCTTCGCGACTTCCTGGAGGACTTCATCGCCCACTTGGTGGCCATAGCGATCATTGATCTCCTTGAAGTGGTTGACGTCGATCATCAAGAAGCCGATCGGATGGTCGTACCGCTTGGAGCGGGGAATCTCTTGTTCGAGCACCTGATTGAAGTAGCGTCGATTGTAGACACCGGTCAGCGGATCGTGGTGTGCCTGTTTCCTGAGCCTCTCTTGCAGGCGGATCCGGTTTACGGCTTCGGTTGTGTGCCCTAGGAGAAGCTCGAGCAAGCGCACGTCGTCCTTACCGAAGGCGTTCGCTTCCACGGAGGCAACTTGAAAAACACCGACATCTCCGATCGGCGCGCTGATCCCTGAGCGGAAGTCTCCCCGGGTCGGCGTAGCTTCCGGAACCTCATCGAGCGAGCCAAAAACGGTCGTCTCACCCGTGCGGTAGGTCTCTGCTGCCAATCCACCGCCTTCAAGTTCGCTCTCCCGGCTCGCGCCCGGAGGGAGTTCGGAGGATGTTGCCTTGATCAACAGCTTCTGCCCTTCCACGATGTCCAAGGTGCACATACTGAACGAAAGGATCTTCTCCGTCGCCGCGACGGTGGTGAGATAGACGTCGTCTTCGCTCTCACAGGTCTGCAATTGACGCGCGATCTCATGCAGTTGTTCAATCTTCTGATGCGCCCGCTGTAAAGCTACTTCCGCCTGTTTTCTCTCAGAGATGTCCCGCACCACGGAGAGCAGGTGGGGTGCTCCTCGATAGGTGAACCCGGCTCCGTGCATCTCGATGTCAAACTCGGTCTCGTCCTTGCGAAGGTTGACCGAATCGGTGACAAAACGTCCGCCGTCGTTGATGCGCCGTTTGAAATTCCTGAACCCGTGGAAATAGTCGGCACGGACAATCTGCGCCGCGGAAAGCCCGATCAACTCCTCCTCGGAGTAGCCGTACATATTGCATGCACGAGGGTTTGCTTCAACGATCTTCCCGTCCAGATTGAAGACGAGCACGGCATCGGTGACCGATTCGAAGATGCTCCGGTACTGCTCCTCACGCTCCCGCAACGCTTCCTCGACTTGCCGCCGCTCAGTGACATCGATCCCAATGCCGAAGAATGAATCGAATGTACCATCCGTCTTGGCAATCGTCCTTCCATGCCATTCCACCAGCAATTCCCGGCCATCCTTAGTCAGTAGACGGGTCTCGTTCATAGACGGCTCGTGCGCTACGGTCAACGCATTGAATATCTGGGAGAGCGCCTCATGATCCCGTTTCGGAACAAAGGTCCTGATGTAGTCTTGACCGACAACTTCTTCCGCCGTGTAGCCCAGGGCCTGAAGCAGCGTGTCATTCATCATCAACGTTCTCCCGTCGGCCCCGATGGCGACAAAAAAGACTGGAGATACTTGAATCAGAGTGGTGTTGAAATCGCATTCTCGCTGTAGTTTCTCTTCTCTCCGCCTGTGTTCCGTTGCAGCGAGTTCCAATTCGCCCACGCGTCGGCGCAGGAGCTTCACCTCTTCAGTCATTCCCAAAGCTTTCTCTTCCCGCATTCTATCTCCGTGTCGATCGCTTGCTGCTGGACGTTCATTCAGTATAGGGCCTCTTGATCGATACTGCACCGGTAGGCGCAGCTCGTCCCGGGGTCCCCGGCTTCCGCCACCCCAACGCCGTCCTCGTCACTGACACCGGAATGAAGATCGTAACGTCAGACCCGCGAGACTTCGATCGTCTGGTCATCACCGCGTGACCGGGCATGAGATGGCCTGTCCCGTCGGGTAGGATGGGTAGCCTCAGCTGCACGGAGGGTGCCATGGAACTCGCACGACTGAGCTGGCCGGAAGCCCGAGACGCCATTCGTCAGACCCACGTGGCGTTGCTCCCCGTCGGCGCGATGGAACAGCACGGCCCCCATCTGCCTCTCGGCACGGATTGGCACATCGCCTCTTACATCGCGCAAGAGGCGACGGATCAAGACGACCTGCTGTTGCTCCCCGGCTTCGCGGTCGGGGTATCGCACGAGCACCGGCAGTTCTGGGGAACGTTGACCGTCTCACCGGGCCAGCTGCGCGATCAGGCCGTGGCCGTCGCGCGCGCGCTGGGCGACCACGGGTTGCGGCGGATCGTGTTCGTCAACGGCCATGGGTCAAACTGCGCACCACTGGAGGACGCGGCGAGGGAGCTGCGGGAACAGAAGATCTGCGCGTTCGTCTTCAACTGGTGGCAGTCGATCGCCTCTACGCTCGCCGAGCACTTCCCCGATCCGACGGCGCACGCCGGCTCGATCGAGACGAGCATCATGCTCGCCATCCATCCCGAGCTGGTTCACAACGATCGGTTTGACGAGGCCAGCCCGGTCGGCCAGTGGGGCACGTACGTCGAAGGGGTTCTCGTCGGCTTCGATGCCGCCGACTTCTCCGAGGCGGGGAACGTGGGGGATCCGAATCGCGCCGACGTCGACAAGGGAAGGGCGGTTTTGTCCGCCGCATGTGATAGCCTGAGTCGATTCTGTGCTTGGCTCGCGGGCCAGACGGACGACAATCTCACTCCATGCCCTCACAAGCCGTAGGAGGACACATGCGAGTTCGTACCCTCTGTGCTAAGCCGCTCCCTCTTCGCTGGCTCGCCGAATAAGGTCGTCCGCGGCGAGCGAGATTCCGGCGCGGCCTCCACCGGAGCAGCCCCGCCCCCCACGCCAAGGCTAGACGATCTCAAGCACGGCGCCGACAAGCGCATCGAGCTGGGCACGGAAGGCGTCCTCTCCTTCGACGAATGAGGCACTGGCGCTGTCGACCTTTGTCCTCAACTCGTTGATTCGCGCGGAGCCGATGCCCGTTGCCTGCATCGCGTTGATCGTCCGTGTCGCAGCCTCGAGCAGTCTCAAGGGGCCATAGGCAGCTGTCTCATCGAGGAGATTCCGCGCACTGGTCACCGCGAAGCCGACGACCTCCAGAAGGGCACGCTCAAGTCGCTCGATTCCCGCTGTAGACTTCATGAGACAGAACCTCCTTCTGCCGCCGAGTGGGAGCCGCCGGAGCCTCGGCCGCTCGGCCGACGGCCACAAGCAGAATCGGCTCGACCCCGGTGGGAAGCTCCAACACGACCTTGATGCCTCCCGCGTGGAATGATGCGACGACACACGTGCCCAGACCCGCTCCATGCGCGGCGAGCATGATATTCTGCGCCGCCATCGCCGAATCGAACATCGCCAGCTTCTCCCGCCCCAGGTGCGCGCCCAGTCGTTCAGCAAGATCCACGTCCTGACAGACTGCAATGACGCAAGGGGGAGGTCCGGGCATGCCCGGACTGACCATTCTCAGCCGACGAATCCGTTCCTTGTCCTGGACGACGACGAACCGCCACGACTGCGCGTTCCCGCCCGACGGTGCCCACACAGCGGCCTCGATCAACCACTCGATGTCGGTCGCGCTCACCGGCTCGTCGAGGAAGCGTCGAACGCTGCGTCGCCCTTTGATTGCGTCCCGCAAATCCATCCTCGTCAGTCCTTTCGCAGCTGAGCGGTCTTCGCTTCGTTGACGTGGAGCGGATCGCCCTCGATCGCCACGCCGTACACTTCACGCGCCGTCTCGTCCGAGATGTACCCGTCGAGAACGTCATCCAGCACGGAGGACGGATCCCGGCGGCGCGGGTCCCCGTATCCGCCGCCCGAGCCGGTGATGAACCGGACGACGTCGCCGCGTACGAGCGGTTCATTGGAGAATCGGCCGCGCCGTTCGATCGTCCCGTCGGCACGGCGGATCTCCGCGATGTTGGAGACGCCCGCGGTTCCGCCGACCAGCGCCCACGGCGGGAACTTGCTACGCCCGAAACTGGCGGTGACGCGCGCCTGCGAATTCGTGATCCGGTAGTCCTTGATGAGCCCGCGGCCCCCGACCCACCGGCCGTGTCCGCCGTCCGCCGTGTTGAGAGCGAACTGGTCGACGAGAAACGGGTACCGAGTCTCGGCGACCTCGACCGACAGGATGTACGTCTCTCCGTCGCTCGTGCAGACGAGACCATGTTCCCCGTCCTTCCCCCTTCCGGCACCCCATCCCCCGGCGTTCGGTTCGACGGAGAAGAACCACTCGCCGGTCCTGTCGTCGATCCCGCAGACCGTGGTCCCGCAGACGCTGAGGAAGTGCCCGGCGGGAATCCGGTCGGGGATTGCCTCGGCGAGCGCTTTCCATACGATGTCCCCGGCGTAGCTCGCCGATTCCCAGTACGTGCTGACCGGGGCCGGGCGCACCGGGTTGAACACGCAGTCCTCGGGGACCACGACGCGAAGCGGCGAGAAGAACCCGTGGTTCGAGGCGGCGTGCGGAGAGACGACGGCCTGGTAGGCAAACTTCGCCGTGCTCAACAAGACCGACAGCGGGCTGTTGATCGGGCCGCGGCACGTCTTCCCCGTCCCCGTGTAGTCGATCTCGAAGCCGTCGTCGCGGATGGTCACCTTGACCTTCACGAGCACCGGATCGCCGCCGAGCCCATCATCGTCAATGAACTCCTCGGCCGTGAATTCCCCCTTGGGCAGACGCCGCAATTCGGCGAGCGCCTCCTGGCGGCCCTGCTCGAGGTACACCTCAACCGCTTCGAGCACCGTATCGAGCGAGTACTTATCGCAGATCTGTTGCACGCGGCGCGCCGCGACACGCAGCGATGCCGCCTGAGCGCGCATGTCGCCGAGCGTCATCTCCGGGATACGGCCATTGCGGGCGAGGATGTCCACGATATCCCGGTTCTCGACGCCGTGGTTGAAGATTTTCACGACCGGGAATTGAATCCCCTCTTGATAGATGTCGGTCGCGTCCGGGGACCAGCTCCCGGGATCCTTGCCACCGACATCGTTCCAGTGGGCCTTCCCGGCGGCAAACATGACCGCTCTGCCGTCGTAGAAGATCGGCATGACGAGCACCGCATCGTTCTGATGCGTCGCCCCACCCATGTACGGGTCGTTCGTGATGACGATATCCCCCTCTTCGAGCCCGTCCAGCCCGTACTTGTCGAGAACGTCACGGACCGCGTCGCCGAGGACGCCGATGAACGCGGGAATGCCGTTCGCCTGGGCGATCATCCGTGCCCGCGCGTCGAGAAGCGCGCACCCGTAATCGAGCACCTCGTAGATGACGGAGCTCTTCGCCGTCCGGCCAAGCGCGACGAACATCTGCTCGGCAGCAGAGATCAGCGCCCGCTTGATCACCTCGACGGTGAACGGATCGCTGGTCCGCGTCGTCATGACGTCACCTCCGCGATCACAAGATCCCCGTATTCGTCCACCGTCGCCCGCTGGTCGGGGCAGACGATCGTCGTGCATGCCGGTTCCTCGATCACCGCAGGCCCCTCGATCGTCTCCCCGATCGGGAGGAACGACCGCTCGAACACGTCGCTTCGCATACTCCCCACGCCCTCGAACACCACCGGGCGAGATCCCTTCGAGGCTCGCGTTCTATCGGCGCCTTCGACGCGGTGCGGCGCGAACACGGGCTTGTCGACGCGTCCCCACGCGGTGACGTGGAAGTTGACGATCTCGACCGGATCGTCCTGGCAGAACGAGTACGCCTGTTCATGGAGATCGTGGAATCTCGCGACGACCGCGTCGAGCCGACCGTCCTCGAGTTCACCCGCCTCGATCGGCGTCCGGACCGTGTGTTCCTGCCCCCGATACCGGAGGTCCAGGTACCGCTCGATCGACACCCGTTCCACCGGGAACGCCTCCGCGGCGTATTGCTCGACGGCTTCGCATTCGAGCCGTTCGAATCCGCTTCGGATTCCGTCGAGTTCGCCCGGCTCGCAGGCGAGGATGTGCGTGCGGATGAAGTCGTGCCGTAGGTCCGTCATCAGCATCCCCCACGCGGAGAACTGCCCCGGCGCGCGCGGGACGATCACCTTCCGCAGCTGGAGCTCGCGCGCCAGCGTCGCCCCGTGCAGCGGCCCGGCGCCGCCGGTCGCGACGAGCGCGAAGTCGCGCGGATCGTACCCTCGCTCGATGCTCACCCGCTCGAGCGCCGCCTGCATGTTGGCGTTCGCGAGGCGAAGGATCCCCAGCGCCGCATCGGTCGTCGAAAGGCCAAACGCCTCGGCGATCCTCCCGATGGCCGCCTCGGCGCTCGCGACGTTAAGCTTCATCCGCCCCCCGAGGAAATACTCCGCGCTCAAGCGACCGGTCACGAGGTTCGCATCGGTCACCGTCGGTTCCGTTCCTCCCAGGTCGTAGCAGGCCGGGCCTGGATCGGCGCCGGCGCTCCGTGGGCCGACGTGCAGTGCGCCGCCGGCGTCGATCCAGGCGACCGATCCCCCTCCGGCACCGACCTCGACAATGTCCGCAACCGGGATCCGCAGCGGGTACCCGGCCCACGTCGCCGTCTTCTCCAGGTGGTACTCGGTGTTGATCACGATCCGGCCGCGATCGATCAGACTGACCTTCGCCGTCGTCCCGCCCATGTCGAACGAGATCAGGTTCCGCTCCCCGGTCGCTTCGGCGATGACACCCGCGCCGATCACACCGCCGACCGGCCCGGACTCAACCAGATGGATCGGGACTCGTTGCGCTTGCGCGAACGTCGTCGTGCCGCCGTTCGACTGCATCGAGTACGTCGGACACGCGAGCCCCATCGCCGACAGCTCGCGACCGAGCGTCGAGAGGTACTGCGCCGTCGTCGGTTTGACGTACGCGTTCATGACCGTCGTGTTTGTCCGTTCGTACTCCCTCCACTCCTGGGTGATCTCGTGTGACAGGGTCACCGACACCTCGGGGACCAGGGATGCAAGGATCTCCCGCGTTCGAAGCTCGTGTGTCGAGTTGGCGTAGGCGTGGAGGTAGCAGACGGCGACCGCCTCGATCTCCTCCCGCTTGCACTGCTTCACGATCTCTACAACGTCGGCTTCGTCCACCGGCGTCAGCACATCGCCGCTGTGGTTGACGCGCTCGGTCACTTCGAACCGGTATCGGCGCGGCACGAACGGTTTGGGCTTCTCGTAGAACAGGTTGTACATGTCGGTTCGGTTCGCCCGCTGGATCTCGAGTACGTCACGAAACCCGCGCGTCGTGATCAGCGCGACCTTCGCCCCGTGCCGCTCGGTCAGCGCGTTGATCACCACGGTCGTGCCGTGGACGAACTGGGTGATCTCCTTCGGTTCGAGTCGGCTGGAGCGAACGGTCTCCGTGACCCCGTTCGCGAAGTTCTTCGGCGTCGTCAGCGCCTTCTGCAGTGTGATCTCCCCAGTCGCCTCGTCGAGGGCGACCAAGTCGGTGAACGTGCCCCCGATATCGATCGCCAACCGTTGTCCCATGCCGCCTCCTATCGCGGTTCCTGAGCCATCGCCGCGCTCGCCGGTCCGTCACCCATCGCCCGACGCCCCGTCGCAGAGGTGACAGCGAACCACGTGCCCCTCTCCGAGGGTTCGCATTTCGGGATCGATCTGCGAGCAGATCGGCATCTTCTCAGGACAGCGAAGATGGAAGCTGCAGCCCGACGGGACGTTGACCGGGCTCGGGATCTCCCCCTGAGAGACGATCTTCTTCGGCTTCAGCAACTCCTCTTCATCCGTGACCACGGGAATTGACGAGAGGAGCATCTTCGTGTACGGATGCATCGGCAATCGGAAGAACTCATCCGTCCGTGCGATCTCGCACAGCTTCCCGAGGTACATGATCGCCACCCGCGTCGCGACATTTCTCATCAGACTCAGATCGTGCGTGATGAACAGATAGGTCAAATCGAACTCCTCGGCGAGGCGCATCAGCAAGTTGATGATTTTCCCCTGAACCGAGACATCGAGGGCCGACGTGGGCTCGTCCAGCACGACGAACCGCGGGTTGGTCGCCAGGGCACGCGCGATCGCCACCATCTGCATCTCCCCGCCGCCGATCGCCTGCGGATGCTTGTACAGGTACTCCGCCGGCGGGAGCTCGACCCTTTCGAGGAGCCGACTCATCATCGCGAGCCGTTCCCGGCCCGTTCCCATCCCGTGCACTTTGAGCGGAACCGACAGAATCTGCTTGATCGTCCGCTTCGGGTTGAGCGACGATCCGGGATCCTGGAACACGATACGGATCTTCCGCTTCAACTCCTTCTTCCGACGCTTGAAGGACATGCCGATCGGCGTCCCCTCGAACGCGATCCGCCCCGAGGTCGGCGGATAGATCCCGACGACGCACTGCGCGGTCGTCGTCTTCCCCGAACCGGATTCCCCGACGAGTCCCAACGTATCACCTTCGGCGATATCGAACGAGATGTCGTCGACCGCGCGGACCACTCCCATCTTCGTGGGGAAGTGCTTGACGAGGTGTTCGATCGTGAGGATGCTCATGCCACTCATGTCTCCCCCCGGTAAAGATAGCAGGCGGCCCGGTGAACGTCGGTGATGTCGAAGAACGGCGGCGATTCGGTCTCACAGACGTCCATCCGATACTCGCACCGCGGATGAAACCGGCACCCCGACGGAGGATCCAAGTAGCTCGGAATCCGCCCGGGAATCCCTTCGCTCACGCCCTCGCCGGTCAGCTTGGGGACGCTCGCCATCAGCCCCCGCGTGTACGGATGCTTCGGGTTCTCGAGCAGCGCTCGGGTCGCTCCCGTCTCGAGGATCGACCCCGCGTACATGATGTTGACCCGCTCCGTCAGGTCGCGGACGACCCCCATCGAATGCGTGATCATCACGACCGATGCGCCCTTCTCCTCCACGAGCTCGTCGAGCTTGCGCAGGATCTGATCCTGAATCGTGACGTCGAGGTTCGTCGTCGGCTCGTCGGCCAACATGAGGTTTGCGTTGGTAGACAGGGCCTCCGCGATGCAGACGCGCTGCCGCATGCCTCCGGAGAGCTGCACCGGATAGTTGGTCATGATCCTCTCGGGATCGGGCATCCCCGTCTCGCGAAGCGCCGCCAGGCAACGAGACTCCACCTCCCGTCGCGACAGGCGTCGCCCACGACCGATCGCCGAGTCCTTGACGATGTCACGCAGTTGTGTCCCGATCGTGAACACCGGATTGAGCGATTGAAGCGGATCCTGGAAGATGGCCGTCATCTCGTGACGCCGCAGGGCCGTCATCTCGCGCCGCGACATCTTGAGGATGTCGCGTCCGTTGTAGTTGATCTCTCCGTCGCCGATCCGCGCCGGCGGCATCGGGAGGACGCGAAGGATCGACTTCACCGTCGTCGTCTTCCCGCATCCGGTCTCTCCGACGAGCCCAACGCGCTCCCCCTCCTTCACGTCGAGGCAGACGCCGTTGAGGACTCGAAGGTGTCCCTCGAACACCCTGAACCCGACGTGCAGATTCCTAATATCGAGAAGGCGCTCCATTCGCCTACACCTCCTCGACGGCGAACACGTCTCGGAGGCCGTCTCCGACGAGGTTGAACGCGAGGATGACGACGACGATCGCCAGCGCCGGGAAGATCGTGCCCCACCACTCGCCCGGAAGGCGCTTCGCCCCTTCGGCGACCATCGTTCCCAGCCCCGGCTTCGGCGGCTGGACCCCGAGCCCGATGAAGCTGAGCGTCGCGCCCAGCAGGATGACGATCCCCATGTCGAGCGTCATCTTCGTCAGCACGGGCGCGAGGCAGTTCGGAAGGATCTCCTTGAACATGATGTGGAGCTTGCCCGCGCCGGTCAGCTCAGCCTCGCGCACGAAGTACTCGTTCCGCAGCGACGACGCCAGAGCGAAGACCAGTCGGGCGTACCACGGCCACCACACCAGCGCGATCGCCATCATCTGATTCATCAGATTCGGGGTGAGCATCGCCGTGATCGCCAGGGCGAGAACCAGCGGCGGCACGGCGAGGAACACGTCGGTGATCCGCATAATCACGGTCTCGGTCCACGTCCCCTGGTGATACCCGGCGATCAGACCGAGGATGATGCCCGGCGCGACACCGATGCCCAATACCACGGCACCGATCGTCAACGAGAACCGGTAGCCGAAGATGACTCGACTGAAGATGTCGCGGCCGACGCGGTCGGTTCCGAACCAATACGTTGTGCTCGGCGGCAGACTCCCTGCGCTGAAATTGGTATAGGGTTTCGCATGCTCGGGGTACGGCGTGATGTACGGAGCGAGAATCGCTGCCAGCACAATGAGGATCAGGACGACAAGACCCAGAACGGACAACGGGTTCCGCGAGAACCTGTACCACCCTTTCGCCAGGCCCCGCCGCTTCAGCGCGAGCGTCGCTCTCAGATCACTGAGCCGCTCCTCCCGCCTCATCTAGCCACCTCCTCGGCGCAATCGCACCGTCGGATCGAGCCCCATGATGATGATGTCGACCAGCAGGTTCACCAGGGCGAACAACACGCCGATGACGAGCACGACCGCAACGATCGCATTCAGGTCCTTGTTGAGCATCGCCGTTACGGCGTACCGCGAGAATCCGGGCCACATGTAGACCATCTCGACCAGAAACGCGTTCGACATCAGGAACGCGAAGTCGAGGCCCATCACGGTTACCGTGGGGATGATCGATGGCTTCAGCAGGTACTTGAAGACCAGCCGCGACGTGCGAATCCCGTGGACCTTATGGACCGTGATGTAGTCCTTCTGCATGTTCTCGACGATCGACGTCCGCGTGATCCGCCCCTCCTGCGCGATGTGGATCACCGACAGGCTGATCGCCGGCAGGATCATGTGCTTCAGCGCCGTCAGCGCGAAATCCGGACGGCCGGCCAGCAGGCTATCGATCGTGATGAACCCCGTGACCGCCGGAGGCGGCGTGATCATGATCGGCAGCCTCCCGACGCCGGGCGCCATCTTCAGCACTTGGCTGAAGATGAACAGCAGGAGAATGGCGACGACAAACGACGGGGTCGCGATTCCGAGATACGAGACAAGCCGTGAGGCGCCATCAAACCAGGAGTTCCGGAAGTAGCCGGCGAGAACGCCGGTGAGCTGCCCGACGACAGCGGAGATCAGCGTCGCGAACAGAATAAGCTCGAACGTCGCGGGGATGTATTGAATCAGATCCGTGGTCACCGGCCGATGAGTGTACGACGATCTCCCCAGATCCCCATGGACCAGGTCCCGCAGCCAGTAGTAGTACTGAATCGGGAACGAATCGTTGAGGTGCATCTCCTCTCGAAGCCGTTCCACCTGCTGCTCGCTTGCCAGAAACCCTAGCGCGGCGCGTGCAGGGTCCCCCGGCATGACCCGCGCAATGAAGAAAATCAGAAGTGACAGTCCGAACAGAACGAACAGCGACTGGAACAACCGCTTGCCGATGAATATGAGCATGTCCGTTTCAACCCCGCTTCGTGAAACATGGGGGCGGTCTCAACGAGACCGCCCCCGTTTGCTTTCTAGCCTCCGCGTAGCTGCTCCTTGAGGGTGAGGTTGATCCGCCACAGGTACATGTTTTCACTCGGCCCGACCATCGGGATCGACTCGCTCGGGCCGACGATGTAAGCCTGGTGAGCGAACAACGTCGGTTTCTGATACGGGTAGAACGCCAGCGCATGCGCGGCGATTAGCGGCTGGACTTGCTCGTACAGCGCCAATCGTGCGACAGGATCGGCTTCCGCCCGCGTGGCATCGAGGAGTTGGACGATCACAGGATCCTCGAAGTACCAGTGCGCCTCGAAGATCCATCCAAGACCGCCGGGAGAGAACATCGAGTAGGTGTAGTAGTCGTGCGTCGGAGCGGACTGCGGCGCGAACAGGAAGATCGTCATGTTCGGTGTCGTCTCCGCTGACGAGCACTCCGCCGAGTACGTTCCCCACGGCGGGCCCGCAACCTCGACCGTCACACCGAGCTGAGCCATGTCGGCCTGCAGCTGCAGTCCGATGTCTTCTTCGAAATCAAGACCACCGCAGAAGTGGAAGACGGCTGTTACGTCATCCAGGTTGTCAGCGTACTTGGAGAGCGCGAGTTCCTGCCGCGCCCGCTCCAGGTTCTGCGCCCTCGGCTGCGGCTCGATCGCCACATAGCCCGGCATGTTCGGCGTAAGGATTCCCGTCTCTCCATTCCCTAGCGCCGCCCAGGGACCGAGGATGCCCGCGTAGTCGAACGCGTACAGGATGGCCTTGCGGAAGTGCTCGTCATCGGTCGGCGCCGCCTTCGAGTTCATCCACACCGTCACGTTCTGGGCCCAGACGCTCGCGAGACCGAGATTCGGGTCGTTCTGGATCTGCTGAAGCTGCGGCAGCGTCCAGCCGCCGTTGATCTCGAGATCCAGATCGCCGCTCCTCATCAGCGTCATCAGCGTCGTGTAGTCGGTCTCCATGATGAAGACAAGCCGCTCGATCGGAACCTCGCCCTCTCCCCAGCCTTCGTTGCTCCAGCCCTCGAAGTAGTCGACAAACCGCACCGCCTCCAACCGCTGGCCGGGGATGTGGTTCGTCATCCTATACGGACCGCTCCCGGCGTCATGCGTACCGAGCCAGTTCTCGCCGTAGTCCCCGAACTCTCCGTAGTTGCCCGACGGATCGATGTTCGCCAGCACAAGGTTCTTCTCGACAGGGAAGAACAGCACCAACGTATCGGGGAGCATCGCGCTCGGCTTGTCGAGAAGGAAGTCGATCGTGTACCGACCGATCACAACCGGCGTCACTTGCCCCAATGGACCTGAGTTGCCCTGTCCCATCATGATGAACCGCGTCATGGAGAACGCGACGTCCTCCGCGGTCAGTTCGTATCCGGAGTGGAATTTCACTCCCTGCCGCAGCGTGAACCGCCAATGGGTCAGGTCACCGCCGACCGCCTCCCAGCTCGTCGCCAAGTGCGGTCGGACGCCTCCTTCGGGTGCCGGGTACACCAGCGGGCTGTACAGGTTGTACATCGTCTCCGTGTCGTACCAGTCCGACGCCACGGCCGGGTCCACCGTGATCGGCGGATACCCGTTGATGACCGCGACGTTGTCTACCACTGCGAATGCTAGCAGCCCAACGAGCATGAGGGCCGCCGCAGACAGAATCAGTACTCTCGCTTTCACGTTACATCACCTCGTAGGGTTCCTTGTTGAAGTAGTCTCCTGTCGTTCGTTTGAATCGCGGAACACCTCCTTTCTCCGCTTGGGCCTCCTAGTGGGTTGGCGCTGTCTGCTCGGACGAACACGCGGAGCGTCCGATCTAGTCGACATGTTTCAACTCCTGTGGGGCCTCCGTCATCGGCACGGCCCCGGCGTCTCCGACAACCACCACGTCCTCGATCCGAACGCCGAACCTCTCGGTGAAGTAAGCTCCCGGCTCGATCGAGAACGCCATTCCCTTCTCCAATCGCTGTTCGTTGCCCCTCACGATGTACGGCGGCTCGTGGACATCGAGCCCGATCCCGTGTCCGGTCCGGTGAATAAACCGATCACCGTAGCCCGCTTCAATCAGCGCGTCGCGAGCCGCGGCGTCAACCTCCTCGGCCCGAACCCCGATCCCAACTCGGTCTCGTGCCGCCTGATGTGCCCTCCTGACCGCAGCGTGGACCTGCTCCAGCTCGGGAGTCGGCCCACCGCAGACCACGGTCCGCGTGATGTCGGAGCAGTAGCCGTCGACACGGCACCCGTAGTCGAGGATCACGACGTCCCCGGACTCGATCCGGCGGATCCCGGCGCGGTAGTGAGGGAGAGCACTGAACGGCCCGGATGCCACGAGCGTCGCAAACGCAATCCCGTCCGCCCCGCCCGCCAGCATCGCCGCTTCGAGCCGTCCGGCTAGCTCGATCTCGGTCAGACCGGAGATCGGCTTTGCGGTCACTGCCGCGTAGGCGCCGTCGGTGATCTCTCCTGCACGCTTCATCGCGGCGACCTCCGCATCATCCTTGACTGCCCTCAATGGAGCCATCACGGCCGATGCCAATCCAAACGAGCGGCCGAAAAAAGCCGTCTGCACACCCAGGACGAAGACACTCCACAGAGAATCGTCCAGGAGGATCTCTCCCGAGTCGCGGCCCAGACTGTTCGCGATCTCCGTCAGCAGAGCATCGGGGTTCTCTCCGTCCGCCCACACGCGCAGCGAGGCCGCGGGTGAAAGGGCTTCGACTTGACCCGCGTAGAGTTCGGGGACGATGAACGTGGCCTCGCCGTCGCGCGGGACGAGAAGTAGCAGCATCCGCTCCCCCGGTTCGTCGGTGAATCCGGTAAGGTAGCGCAAGTTGGAGGAGAGCCCGAAAACGGCGACGCCCGCGTCGACGGCCTCCAAGCCACGGCGCACTGCGTCCATCCGCACTGACATCCTGTCCGAGAGAGTCATTCGGTCTCCTCCACCGACACGGTGACGCTCTCCGTGCCTTCCTTCCAAATTCGCAAACCGGCCTCCTCGATCACCGGCCAGTCCTCCTGTGGGACTCGAGCGAACACGTTGACCGGCAGATAGCCCCGATGATCCCGCGTCACCTCGGCCCCGTAGTAGATCGCGACAGCCTCTTGTGCCGCGTCGCCCATCTCCCATTCTTTCCAGTAGATGACGTCGCCCGTGTTGACGGTGCACGTCTGACGCTCCCGCGGAACGGCCGTTCGGCTCTCCACCGGGAAGTTGATCTCGCGGCCCGACCACCGCGAGTGATAGACGGTGGCCGTCATCGGCAGCATCGACACCATCGCCTTTACCGTCTCCGGTGCGAGATCGGCGTGTAGCGTCGCCGTGAACCCGCCTCCCCGCTCGAACCGAAACCGAATCCGGGTCGTCATGTTCCATCCTGAGCGTCTTGGCTGCGCATCCGAGATCTCAGCACCGCCGTTCCTTGGTCATCGACCGTCATCGAAGCCGGATCGATGACCACACCGTAGTCGCTTTTCGCCTTCTCCTGCGACACGTAGCCATTGATGACATCGGACAGCACCGCCTGCGAATCCCGCTCCAGCGGAGGGCCGTATCCGCCCCCGCCGCCGCCGCGAAAGCTCACGATCTCGTCTTTCTTGAGCGGGAGGTTGGAGATCTTCCGCCAGCGCTCTTCGCTTCCGTCGAGGCGGTCGACGACCGTGATGTTCGTGTCGCCGGGTTTCCCGCCGAAGACACCCCACGGAGGTGTGTACTTCACTCGGTCGGTCGTCACCGTAAGACCTGCGTCGAATCCGAGTCGGTAGTCGCGGACCACGCCGAGGCCGCCGCGATACTTGCCCGCCCCCCCGGAGTCCTGTCGCAGTTCGAACCGCTCCACGCTCCACGGGTATCGAACCTCGACGACCTCCGCCGGCACGTTATACGTGTCGCCCAGCGTCATCGAGAACAGAGCGCACTCGCCATCCTCGGTCGGCTTCCCACCGTATCCGCCGGCGTCCGCTTCCGCGCAGACGTAGTACTTCCCCGAGTCCGGATCGATCCCGTAGATGAAGTTGGCCATCGCGTCTCCGAAGTGTCCCCCGCGAACCTGGTCCGGGATCGCAGGCGCCAGAGCCTTGAGGAACAAATCGGGGATCGTCGAAGACGGAGTCGGCCACATCGCGCAGGCAGCGGGGAAGCGCGGCTTGAGGAAACTGCCGTCGGGAATCACGATGTTCAGAGCACGGAAGAACCCCTCATTGCTCGGGTGATGAGGCGTGGTAACGATCTTGAACGCGTAGCGCGCCGCTGAGATGGTCGATGGTTCCGGCGTGTTCATCGGGCCGCGATTCTGCGGGCCCGTGCCGGTGAAATCGGCCGTCATCTCGTCCTCCTCGACGGTGATCTTCAGCCTGAGAAGGATCTTCTCGTCCAGGGGCGCGTCGTCGTTGCCGTCCCCATCGAGGATCGCTTCCGCTTCGTAGACCCCGTTGGGGATTCTGCGAACCGCGGCGCGCGCCAGTCGCTCACCCTGCAGCAGAAGCTCGTCGAGCGCCGCAAGCGTGACCTTCAGCCCAAAGCGCTCGATCACTTCGAGCATCCGTTGGCTTCCTTTGCGCACCGCAGCGACCATCGCCCGGATGTCTCCGAGCACGGCATCCGGGACCCGCGTGTTGGCACGGATCAGCCGGAAGACGTCCTCGTTCGGGGTACCCTCTACCACCAGCTTGACCGGCGGAAGTCGAAACCCCTCCTGGTAGACTTCGGTCGTGTCGCTGTACCAGCCTCCGGGATAGATCCCTCCCATATCGACAGTGTGGCCCCGGAAGGCGGCCCACCCCCTGATCTGACCGTCGTGAAACGCGGGGCAGAGCACGACGAGATCGGGACAATGCGTTCCGCCACCGTTGTAGGGGTCATTGCAGAGGATGATGTCCCCGGGACGTAGGTTGTCACGTCCGATCGTCTCGTACGTGCATTCGACCGCGTAGCCAAGATTCGCCAGGAAGATCGGAAGACCGGGCGTCTCAGCAATGAGGTTCGCCTCACTGTCCAGGATCCCACAGCTGAAGTCGACGACTTCGTACAAGATCGGGCTGTAGGCGGCGCGCTCGATCGTCCGACGGATGTCGCGACTCGCTGCGATCAGACGGTTGCGGATGACCTCAAGGGTGATCGGATCGATTCTCATCGCCCCCCCTCGTTGCGTGTGATGAGCAGATTCCCATACGGATCGACTCGACAGGACTGACCCGTCTCCACGACCGTCGTCGCGGTGACCTCTTCGATGATGGCCGGGCCGGCAATCACATTGCAGGCCAGGAGACGATCGCGTCGGTAGATCTCGTACGAGCTGTACTGCGCGTTCCCCACATAGACATGCCGTTCGCCGAGCCTCGAATCCACTGGCGGCGTGTCCCCACCTTCCGGAATTCGTTCCAGATTCGGCTTGGTGACGCTGCCCAGTCC
>CBFCYU010000010.1:0-19514 GCA_965602415.1 uncultured bacterium
GCTCTTTCTCTTACGCGGACAGTCAAGATCATGACGCACATCCTACGGGCCAGCGCCCCGAAGACCGGACGAGGAAACGAGCGAGAGCTCAAGTGTGTCTGACCTCTACGCAACCGGTGGATCCAACCGCAGAGCAGAGCACCGGCGTCAATGGGCGGCGGCCGGCGCACGTCGTCCACCGATGTGATGTACATCACAAGAGTCCATGGGGTAGGGGATCATGGCGAAGAGCCAACTCCCCGCTCGAGAGGCTCCGCTCGAATACGCTGAATGCGCGCACCCGAGCGGGTTCTCAAGAACTGGGATCACCCGAAGTTCGACCTCTCGACCGACAGCTGGCACGGAGGCCAAAGCCAGGAGCTACCCCGACGGGATCTCGGTTCGGACCGTGAAGTCGGGGCTGGGCGATCGCCCGCCGGTCGCGGCGTGCTGACTTAGAGGCGAATGGCCGACAATCCCCTGACTCGTCTCGTGGACCTGCTACTCAACCGCTGCGAGTCCGTCTCGCACGGGGAGGCACTGCCACTCGGGGTGCAGAGGAATCGGAGTCCCCTCTTTCATCACCCACGAGACCTGCTTCAGCGCGCCGATCTCCGCGAGCGGATCCCCGTCCACCAGGATCAGATCGGCCAGTTTGCCCGGCTCGATGGTGCCGAATCGATCTTCCGCACCGATCGCCTCGGCCCCGACACGAGTCACCGCCTCGATTGCCTCCATCGCCGTCAGCCCGAATTCGACGAGGTACTCCGCCTCCTCGGCCATCGCCACGAAGGGTGCCGACGCACGGACGTTGTCGGTCCCCGCCGCGATCCGAACCTTGTGCTCCCGAACGATCCGCATCGTCTCCGGCAACGCGGCGTGGATGTGGCGGTAGACCTTGAGCGTCTCTTCCAGCCAGGCGTGGTTCGGGTGGTACTCGTACTCGCCGATTCCCTCGTAGGTCGCCTTGATCTCCTGCGCCTCGCGATAGATGTCGTGCAGCACCCAGAGCGTCGATACGAGGATGATCCCCTTCTCGGCCATTTCCGCCGCCGTGTCGGCGTCGATCTCGATTCCGTGCTCGATTGTGTCGAATCCGGCTTCGACGGCCATCCGGGTCGTTACGAAGTTCGCCGCGTGCACGGCGATCTTCATTCCCAACCGGTGGGCCTCGTCCACCGCCGCGTTCAACTCGTCCTGCGTGAACTCGGGAGTCGGGCTGCGATGTGATGTCAGGACCTTGATCAGGCTGGCTCCGGCCTTCCGCTCCTCTCGGATGGCGGCACGGATTGCCGTTTCGCCGTTCACTTCGTGGACACCGAGCCCTCCCCGCACGCCGCCGGAGCCGTGTCCGCCGGTCATGCAGATGCCACGCCCACAGACGTAGAGGCGGGGGCCGATCCACGCGCCCCGCTCGATCGCGGTCCGCAGCGCGAGCCCGACACGCCCGCTCGCGACGTCACGCGCTGTGGTGATCCCGGCCTGCAGGGCGGCACGAAGGTTGTTGGCGGCGACGACGCCAGCGTAGGCGAGCTCATCTCCCTTCGGAGCGACCGGGGAGAATCCCGTCGTGTAGACATGAACGTGACAATCGACCATCCCGGGAAGGACGGTCCGGCCGGTCGCATCGACAACCGTCGCGTCCTCCGGTACGGCGAGGCCGGGCTGGCTCCCCACGGCGTCGATCGTGCCTCCGTCCACGAGAACCACAGCGTCACGTACCGGCGGCCGTCCCGTCCCATCGATCAGCGTCCCACCCACAATCGCATGCATGTGATGTCCTTTCTCTTGTGTCTTCCTCTGGCCCGGCTCTACTGCTTCACATCGAACAGATCTCGGAGACCGTCTCCGAGCAGGTTGAACACCAATACGGTGACGAAGATCGCCATCCCCGGGAACAGGATGACGTGCGGCGCCTCGCGCATGAAGTTCCTCGCCGTGTTGACCATCAATCCCCACTCCGGTGTCGGCGGCGAGACTCCCACGCCGAGGAAGCTGAGGAACGCCGTCGTCAGAACGGCGCTTCCCATACGAAGGGTGGAGTAGACGAGGATCGGCCCGAAGATGTTGACCAAGATGTGCCGCAGCATGATCCGCGGCGTCGAGGCCCCAATCGCGCGCGCTGCCTCAACGTATCCCATCTCCTTGATCACGAGAACCGACCCGCGGGTGACCCGAGAGAACGTCGGCACGGAGTAGATGCCGATGGCGAGAATCACCGGGAACAGGCCGGCGCCGAATGTCGATGAGATCAGGATGGCCAACAGGATGCCGGGAAACGAGAGGAGGATGTCGATGAATCGCATTCCAACGAGATCGACCACGCCACCGAAGTAGCCGGTCGTGAGGCCAATCGTCACCCCGACGAGCAGGCCGACAACCAGCGCCATCAGACCGATCAGGATTGAGATCCGCGCTCCATAGACGACTCGGCTGAAGATGTCCCGCCCCAGCTCGTCAGTCCCGAAGAGGTGCTCGCGAGTCGGCGGCTGCAGCATGATCCGGTAGTTTCCGGAGATCGGGTCGGACGGGGCAATCTGGGGAGCGAAGAGAGCGATGACGAGGATGAACAGCACCAGCACCGCCGAGATCGCAGTCAGCTTGCTCTTGCGAAGCGTGTGCTTCAGCGCCCGCCAAGGCCCCCTCTCGTCCGATCGTCTACGACGATGCGAGCTTCCTGCTGGAGACGAACGCATTTCCACCGTCCTCAATCGTAGGTGACCCGCGGATCGATCGCGCAGTACAACACGTCGACCAGAATATTGACGACGACGAAGCCCAACGCGAGAGCGAGAACGGCTCCCTGAACGACCGGGAAGTCCTTGCCCATGATTCCCTGGATCGCGTATCGCCCGATCCCCGGCCAAGCGAAGACGGTCTCAATCACCACCGTTCCCCCGAGCAACGTCCCCACCTGAAGGCCGAGCACGGTGATCACCGGGATGAGCGCGTTGCGCAGCGCATGCCCGTAGATGACCACACGTTCACTCAATCCCTTGGCTCGCGCTGTATTCAGGTAGTCGGCGCGAAGAACCTCGAGCATCGACGACCGCGTCAGACGCATGAGGATCCCCGAGGCCATCGCTCCGAGGGTGACGGCCGGCATGATCATGTGACGGAGACCGTCCCACGTCCAGAGCGGGCCACCTCTTCCCGAGGCGGGTAGCCAGCCGAGCTTGAGCGAGAAGAGCAGCATCAGCAACAGACCGAGCCAGAAACTGGGAATCGAGATGCCTCCCAGGGCCAGGACGCGCGACACGTTGTCCAGAAGGCTGTTCTGCTTCACCGCGGAGAGGATGCCCACCGGTAGCGCGATCAGAACGGCCACCAAGAGCCCGCAGAGCGTGAGTTGAATTGTCGCTGGGTAGCGGGCGCGAAGCGCACGAACCACCGGTCTGTTGGTGTCGATCGAGCGTCCTAGGTCGAGACGCGCCAGGTTCTTCAGGTACAGCGCGTATTGGATGATTACCGGCTTGTCGAATCCGTACTTGGCACGGATCGCGTCAACGATCTCGGTGCTCATGCCCCCGCCGGACTCGGCTGGGATGAGCATCGAGATCGGATCGCCTGGAGCGAGTTGAAGCGAGAAGAAGACGAGGGTCACCACGCCGAAGACCACAAAAGCCCCGACCAGGATCCGACGCAGGATGTAGCTGATCACGTTGAGTCCCCTTCTGGCTCGCGCTCTGCTGGCGATCAGCCGGACACGATTCGCCTCCCGACAATCCGTGGGAGCGGGAAGGCTCTCTTCCTTCCCGCTCCCAATCTACTCTGGTCTATCCTACACTGGCTAGTCGGTCGCCTTCCACCAAAGGTGCGCGTTGTAGGCGATCCCGATTGAGGAGAGCTGGAATCCTCGCAGCCCCGGGCCTCCCAGGTGAACCTGTTTCGTCCAGAACCCCGGCGCCATGTAGGCATCCTGGTAGAAGATCCGCTGGATCTCCTTGTAGTAGGCCGCGCGCTTGTCCCGGTCCAGCTCGGACTCCGCGGCCTCGATCAGAAGTTGCATCACCGGCGTGTCGGCCTGTGAGATGCACCAGTACTCGCGATTGTCCCAACTGAAGAGGGCAATCGGGGGTTCGGCTGAGTCATTCGATAGCCACCACGCAATGTCGTAGTCGCCGCCCCTGACTTGGTCGTAGAACGGCATCCGCTCAGCCATCGTGATGTGGGTTCCGATTCCCACTTCGCGATACATCAACTGAATCATCTGCGTCGCCCTTGACCACTCGTCCGAGTTCCGTGTTGGGAAGTAGAGATCGATATCCTCTCCATCGATCTCACGGATTCCATCGCCGTCGGTGTCAAACCAGCCCGCGGCGTCGAGGATCCGATTCGCCTCGGCAGGATCGTAGGTGTAGCCGACCTCGGTATTCTCGAGCCAGGTCCCCGGATAGCCCATGCGCAACTGGACCTCGCCGAGCCCCCCGTAGACGCCGTCGATGATCGCCTGGGGATCAATTGCGTAGCACATCGCCTGGCGGAGTTCAAGTTCTACCAGGGTGGAAAGGTTGAACGCGACGTAGGCCCAGTTGATGCGGCCGAAGTAGTAGGGTTGGCATCCCAGCGCCTCGAGACGAGGCACGTCCTTGCCTGCGACGAACTCGATGAGATCAATCGTTCCTTGCTCGAGTTCGATCAGCGCAGTCACCATGTCCGGCAGGAGTCGAATCTCAACGTAATCGAGGTAGGGCTCGCCGCCCCAGTATTCGGGGAACTTCTCGAGGAGAACGCTCTCGTCGATCTTGTACTCCGCAGGAACGACCTTGAACGGACCGCATCCGGAGACGAAGTCGTCGTCGCCAAGATTCGCGAACGAACTCGGCTCAAGGATCCACAGGCGGTCGAGATTCGCAAGAAAATCGGGGAACACTGCGGTGAGGGTGAGCTTGACCGTCAAGTTGTCAAGGACGTCGATCTCGCCCACCGGCGCCAACAGCCCCGCGCCGTACATCGCATTGTCGGGGTTCTTCATCCTCTCGAAACTCTGCTTCACTGCGTCGGCCGTCAGCGGAACCCCGTTCTGGAACAACACACCGTCTCTCAAGTGGAAGGTGTAGCCGAGTCCGTCCTCGGAAATGTCCCAGGACGTCGCCAAGGCAGGAACGTACACCTCAGCGTCTGCGTTGTAGTGCATCAGCGGATCTGAAATCAGCTCCGATATGATGTGTCCCCCCACGTTTGACGTCGTGTGAGGATCGACTTCCGGAATGGTGTTCCCCTGGTAGGACATCACCAGCGTCCCGCCGCGCTCCTGCGCCATCGCAGGGAGGAAAAGCACCCCGAGAAGAACCACCGTGCTCAGTAGTGCAACAGCCATCGACCCACGAAACCTCATGGTTGCCTCCTTGGCAGTTACGTACTTCGTTCTGGCCGCATCGACTCAGCCGGTGGACGCCCATCGGCGTGACGGACGATCCTAGAGAGTGGCCCGCAAACGCTCAGAGAGCAAGCCACGGCGAGGTCATGCGACCGCGCAAGGCAAGCATGAATCTTGCCTACGCGTGCCACGTACCGCTCATCGAGCCTCCTTTCATCTGAGTGATCTATGTGGAGAAGCTGAGTGAGGTTGGCGAAGAAGCCATGTCAGAGATCTGCCCTCCTCCGTGTGTCCCGTATCTTAAATCGCTCACCGCCTGCCGGGCGACTTCCCGTGCATCGGCCGTTCCACACCGCCTGAGCGCCCGATCGGCCGATGGTCTATACGGGGATGATCAGAGATTCGAGATCCCGCGGATAGAACGTCAGAAGCTCGATCCCCGTCTCGGTCACAAGGAGTGTGTCCGAGTGCCTGAACCCGCCCAGGCCGGGAACGAAGATCCCAGGCTCGGCGGAGAAGACCATTCCAGGTTCGATGACCGTCTCATCACCGATGTCGAAGAACGGAGCTTCGTGCACGCGGTAGCCGAGCGCGTGTCCGATGTGACATCTCCAGTACTCGTTCAGGTCGTTCTCGCGGTAGTACTCGCGCAAGGCTCGGTCGATCTCACAACACCGAACGCCGGGGCGGATCTTCTCGAATGCGAGATCCTGGGCGCCTACCGCGAGGTCGAAGAACCGCCGTTGCGTTTCCGTCGGTTCATCGAGGAACATCGTCCGCTCCAGCTCGCTTAGGTACCCGCCGACTTCGGAGTTGGCACGGGTAACAAGCACGTCGCCCCGCCGGAACGTCGCGTTGATGATCATCGCGTGCGGGTTGGCGGCGTTCGGTCCGATTTGGCCGCGGTAGTTCGTCTCCACCGGCAACGGACGGAAGTGCTTCGGCCGGTAGTCCGGCCCGAGCGTGTTCACCATCCGCATCGACGCGTCGTACGACGCTCGGATCGAGACCTCGGTCTCGTTGAGGCCCGGCGCAGTGTACTCCTGCAGCAGCTCGTGTCCGAGGTTTCCCCACTTGCACGACTCGCGGATCAACGCGATCTCCTCGGCCGACTTGATCCGCATCATGCGTTCAATCAGATCCCTTGCAGCATGGACCTCGCCAGGAATCAGTTCGCTCAGTTTCGGGCCGACGTAGCCAAACCCGCCACCGTAGCCATCGGAATCCGCGCCGATCCGGCTCGTTGAAAGAGACAACTCACCGAGCAGATCGGCGAGCTTCTTCATCGGGTGACGTTCGCCGGGATACTCGTCGTAGGTCCGAACGGCATCGACGTGCGCTTCCTCCGATCGTTCCCGCTCGAGCAGCGGGACGAACAGCGTCAGCGTGTCAGTGCCGGCATCGTAGATCGCACAGATCGGGCGTTCCGTCGTGATGAACGAGATGCCCGCGATGTAGAAGATCTGGGCTGGCGAGAACAAGCACAGCGCGTCGAGCGCACGTTCCGACACCGCCTTGCGGATCGCGAGGCGTCTCCTGACGAACTCCTCAGCGCTCAGGCTCACCGGCATTCTCGCGCCCCTTCGACTTGCTCACCGACGGCCTCGCAGGGATCCAGGACGTCGGCCCTCCGTCCCTGCAATCCACCGATCGATCCACAGTACGGGCGAACCTCCCGATTACCTCCCAGCTCCCCAACATGTGAGACACACGCTCCGCTTCCGCCCGTCGGTCGGATCATCGCCAAACGGCGATCTGATCGCCTGGAGCCCTCTCAAACCGGCGACGGACGCACCCGGCCCGGTTTCGTCGACCACGCCATGTCGGCGAGTATAATCCGCCCATGGAGGAGTCCGTGTCTCTGGACGTGCGTCTTCTCGGTCCGTTCGAGGTTGCGCGCGGCGGGCACCCGGTCGCACGCGACGCTTGGGGCCGGAGGAAGACGCTCGCCCTCGCCAAGCTACTCATCGCGCATCGGGGAATCGTCTTCCCGTACGATCGGCTCATCGAGATCCTCTACGAAGAGGCCTCCTCGGAGCGCGGCGTGAGCAACCTGTACAGGCGGATCAGCGAGTTGCGCCGGGCTCTTGAGCCCGGCCTTCGAGACGGGCGTCACTCGGCGTACGTCTGCCAGCAGGGGCAGACGTACGTCTTCGCCCAGAATGCGGCATGCACCGTCGACGTCGAGACCTTCCGCCACACGGTTTCGGCGGCGCGGCGGCTGAGGGATGAGCGGCGGGATGTCGCCGCGGTGAAGTGTTACCGTGATGCGATCGCCCTCTATCGCGGAGACTTCCTGGAGGAGGACCGGTACGTCGAGTGGACGCAAGCGCCGCGTGCCCGGTACCGGGAAACCTTCCTGGCGGCGTTGAGCCAACTCGCGGCTTGCCACGCCCAGCTCGGCGAGTATGAACAGGCGATTGAGGCCTGCCGAACGGTCCTGGAGGTCCAGCCGTACCGGGAACCGGTGATTCGTCAGCTGATGGAGTACTACGCCGTAGCGGGCGACCGCTCCCAGGCGATCGCAACGTACAACGAAGGCGTCCGAACGCTCGCAGACATCCTGGACGTTCAACCGGAAGCGGAAACGACGCAGCTGTTCAAGAAGATTGCCGGGCAGTCAGGAGTGGCGATTCGAAGGCGGCTGGACAGAAGGCGAATCGCGGTTCTCCCGTTTCACAACGTCGGGAAGGGCGATGTGAATCGGTTCTTCGTGGACGGTCTCACGGAGGAGATCATCCACATCCTCTCCAACGTGCCGCAGTTTCGAGTGATCTCTCAAGCGAGTGCCGCGAAGTACGCACTTGAGCGGATGCCGCTGGCGCAACTCGGTAGGGAGTTGAACGTCGGGAGCATCCTCGAGGGCAGCGTCAGGATCCTCGATGGGCAGGTTCGCATCACCGCAAGCTTCTCTGACGTCGAGACCGAGGAGCGTCTGTGGTCGAAGACCTACGACCGGAAGCTCAGCGAGACGCTGTCGATCCAGAGCGAGATCGCTGGGAATGTCGCGCGGGCTCTCCGCCATCATGTGAGCGACGAGAGCTCGGCACGGCTCCGGGAGACACAGACCTCTTCCTGGGACGCCTACGAGCGCTTCCTCATCGGGCGGTATCACTGGAACCAGCGTACCCCGGAAGGGTATCGACGGGCCGCGAAGCTGTTCGAGGAGGCGCTGGCGTTTGACCCGGACTACAGTAGCGCGCACGCCGGACTCGCCGCTGCGTGGTGCGACCTCGGCGAGTGCAGCCCGAACCCCGACCTGAGAGCTCGCTACGGGCGGCAGGCCGAGGCGGAAGCAAGGTGCGCACTGGAACTCCATCCACGCTGCGCCGAGGCCCGCGCGACGCTCGGCCGAAATCGCATGTACTTCGGCCGCGATCCACTCGCCGGCGCCCGCGAGCTGGAGGAGGCAATCCGGCTGAACCCCAGCTACGCGATGGCAAGCAACTGGCTCGGCGTTTGCCTCATTGGCCTCGCGAGGTTCGATGAGGCGGTGGATGTGCTCCAGACCGCACATCGACACGACCCGCTTTCGCTTGCCGTCATACGTAATCTCGGAAGGGCCTTTTACAGCGCTCGGCGGTACGAGGAAGCGATCGAACAGCTCTGGAAGGCGCTCGAGATCGTGCCCAGCTTCACTGGGCTTCATTCCGTTCTCGGCTTGGTCCACCTGGAGCTCGGGCGGTACGAGGACGCCATCGCGGAGTTCGAAACGGAGAATCTCCTCGACCCTCGATTCGCTTCATCCCGAGACGCTCTGATCAGCATCGCTCGCGCTCGAACCGGAGATCCGGAGCGCCTGGAAGCGCTGCTGCGCAATCCGCACGTCGAGCCGTCCGAAGGAGTCGGGGCGAGCGCGCTGATCTGGCTTGCCGTCGCGTTCCTCGAGGCAGGGCAGGAGGCGCAGGCGATCGCGCAGTTGCGTTACTCACTCGAGAGATCGCTCGGTTGGTTCATGCTGTACATCCACTCCCCGCTCCTGGATGCGGTCACAAGCAAGGCCTGGTACGTGTCCCTTCTCAAGGACGCCGGCCTGGTGTCGTCGTAGATTCGGGAGCCACTCGCCGAGAGAGACCGCTCGACATCGCAAGCGCACGCCCCCCATGACCCCCCCCGTCGAATCCGCAGCATCGTTCGATCTTCATCGGACCTTGCGTCTCCGGGGCCAGTGGATGAGCAAACGGCCTACCTCCCTCGGCCGCGTTGGGAGATAACCGGGAGAATCAGCCCTAAGCTCACTGGACGAAACGTGCGTCTCCAGCCCTCCCGTCGGCCGCGTGGCCCGGCTGCGCGGACGGGAGAAGCCGGAAGGCGTTCATGCACTTCACACGGAGGCGGCTCATGAGGAACGTCGTACTGCTCACGCTGGATGCCACGAGAAAGGACATCTTCGGCCTGTACGGGAACGCAAAGCACCTCACTCCGACGTTCGACGAGTTGGCGACTCAATCGCTCGTCTTCACCAACGCGCAGACCACGGGACCATACACCCAAGCGTCGTTTCCGGGAATTCTCACGTCGTCTTGCTTCTTGGAGTACGGTCCGCCAAGCGCTTCACTCTCACGGCGCACACTGGTTTCCGAACCGCTCCACGACGCCAAGATCGCGACGGCCGCTTTCCATTCCAACCCGTACCTCTGTGACTGCGCCGGGTGGAATCGCGGTTGGGACCGTTTCTACGACTCGATGGACGATCCCATCGATTCGTACGCCCCCTACGTCCGGGGGGATTGTGTGAACCGCAAGGCCTTCAAGTGGCTCAGATCGCACACGAGAGTTCACCCGGGCACGCCCTTCTTCCTGTGGCTCCACTACATGGATGTTCACGAACCTTACGTGCCGGAGCGACGATTCGTCGATCTGGTGGATCGTTCGCTCGATCTGAGCGAGCAAGAGATGTTCGCCTTGTTCGAGAACGTCCTCTCGCCGCGGGACGTATCGAACCCCGAGAACGTTGCGATGCTCAAAAGGCTGTACGACGTTCACGTTCGCGAGATCGACACATACTTCGCCGAGTTTCTCGGCTGCCTCGACGATCTGAACATCCTGTCCGCGACAACGATCATCGTGACCAGCGATCACGGAGACGAGTTCGCCGAGCACGGTGGGCTCTCCCACGACGACAAGATGTACTCCGAACTCGTCGACGCCCCCCTCCTGATCCACGGCTCCGGCGAATGCGGAGTATGCGATAGGGTCGTCAGCACGATCGACGTCTCCCCGACTATCGTCGACCTGTTCGATCTCCCCGCTGTGAGGGGTTTCTCGGGGCGCTCCCTTCTGCCTACGTCCGGCTACGCCGAGCGAGGCGCGCACGGAGAGGCGACTCGGAACCACGCCGAGGAGGGCGCCGGCATCGAGGGCGATGTCTACTTCTTCCGTGACGGCGACTGGAAGATGATCCACCGCCCGGAGGAGGAATCCTGGGAGCTGTACGATCTCGCGTCCGACCGGTGGGAAACGACAAACGTGTTGGAGACGGCGGACCGCGCTGAGCGGATGATGGAAGAGATCCTGCCCCGAGTAGGACGCTGGAATCGCTAGCGGATGTCCGCCGGGGCGGCGGCTCCGAGATTCGATCGGACCCGCGGGTCCAGGGGAGCTCGGACCGCGTACGGAACGTGGGAACCCGAGGACGAAGACATCATGATTGGAGGTAGGCGGTGAAGCACACGAAAAGAGAGATCGACGACGCAATCGCGAAGTCCAAGAAGGTCATCCGGGAGACGTTCTCGAGATACTCCATCGACGACATGGCGACGACCTGGACGGGCGGGAAGGACAGCGGGCTTGTCTTGTGGCTCATCCGGGAGGTGTGCAACGAGGACGGCGCTGAGATCCCGAAGGTGATGACCATCGACGAATTCGATACCTTCGATGAGGTTCACCGCTTCATGGAAGAGTACGCCGAGGCGTGGGGCCTACGGCTCGACTGGCGGCGAAACGACGACGTGGTGATGGCCGCCGGTGCAACGCTCAACGCCAAGGTCATGGTCGAGGATCTGAACGAGCGCAACCGAGCGGAGCTCGAACGCATCCACTACGAGCTCGACTCGTTCCCGTTTGAGGCGGAATCGTACGTGGGGAACCACCTCATGAAGACCGTGGTCTTCAACATGTACTTGGAGGAGAAGGGTGTTAGGGCTGTCTTCCAGGGGCTGCGCTGCGACGAGCAGGCCGCGCGGATCGAAGACGACTGCTTCGAGGAGCGGGAGGCCGGACATCTCGTTCCGGAGCACGTGCGAATCAAACCGATCCTCCACTTCACCGAGCGACTGCTGTGGGACACCTACCTGCAGTACGCAATTCCCCATTGCATCTTGTATGAACAGGGCTATCGTTCCCTGGGGGCCAAGACGACCAGCGCCATCGCCCAGGCGGGCACGCCCGCGTGGGAGCAGGACCTGGAGAACACCGTCGAGAGGGCAGGGCGCCGGCAGGACAAGGAGAAGATGATGGACCGCTTGCGGAAGCTCGGCTACATGTAGCTCGCACAACGGAAGGAGCAGCCCATGGATACCCCCAGGAACGTGATCCTGATCAGCCTGGATGAAGTCCGTCCGGATCATCTAGGCTGCTACGGGTACAAGAGAATCGCAACGCCCGGACACGACCAGATCGCCCGTGAAGGGATCAAGTTCGAGACGTGCATCTCCTCGGCGGATTTCACCCCGGTTGCCATGGCATCCGTGATTACGGGCAAGAACCCCAACAGCCATGGAATGCGGGAACCGTATCAGCATCTGACAGGACCGACGATCGCGTCGATCCTGGAGAAGAAGGGGTACGCCACCGCGGGGTTCGTCGGGAACGGCCTTCTGTCCGCCAAGCATGGCTACGGGCGCGGGTTCGACTTCTGGGACGAGCCGACCGAGGAGGAGAGCGTCTCCAGCACGGAGTACGGGATCGAACGCGGAGTGTGCCATTACGACGGGAACTACTGGGTCGAGCGGTTCTTCTCCTGGCTGGAAGGCAACTACGAGGATCCGTTCTTCATGTGGGGCCACTTCTTCGAGACGCACGAGGGCGCCGAGGAGGCTCTCATCCGCCGTAGTCTGCTCGACGAGGCCTCTCCGTCCGACTTCGGCTACTACGACGCGAAGATCGAGATGGCGGACGAGAGGCTGGTGAGCCGCCTGCTGCGGACGCTGCGCGACCTGAAGATCGACGATCGGACGATCCTGGTGGTCATGAGTGACCACGGCACCAACCTCGGGGAGCACGCGGCGAATCCGATACCCTGGAGAGGCGGCGAGAAGATCTATCCGCAACACACGACGATGTACGACCACGATCTCAGGGTGTCGTTGCTCGTGAGGGCCGACGTCCTCCCGAAGGGAACCGCCGTCCGGGGACTGGTCCGATCGATCGACCTTGTTCCCTCGCTCCTCGATCTGTTGCACATCGAAACCAAGGATGCAGGGTTCGACGGAGAGAGCTGGGCGTCCGACGTCGCCTCCGGCGCCGTGCGAGGTCGCGAAGCCTATTCGGAGGATCTCTTCGAGCCTCGCGGGACTGGCGCCGTCCAGTCGATCCGCACAGAGTCGACGAAATTCATCCGGAATCTCACGCAGGGAACCGAGGAGTACTACGACCTTGAGAGCGATCCGTCGGAGCGGGACAACCGGATCGGAGACGTCGGCCAGGATGTCCTCGTACCCCTCCGGGCGAAGCTGAACCGCTTCCTCTTCACGGCGGCGCACTCCTCGAAGGCCTTCTCCGCTTCCGAGAAGGAGGCTATCGCACGGCGCCTCCGCGCTCTGGGATACGTCAAGTGAGCCGGGAGAGCGGAGGGGGCGGCTCGCCCGCTACGAAACGACTCGACCTCGGCAGCGCGCGGATCGTGCCCGAACGGCAGATCGTCGCCGGCTCGCTTACGACGATCGAGTTCACCTACACCGCCGGACATCCAGTGGACGATTCGGGGTACGTGAAGATCGTCTTCCGGCAAATGGGAGACTTCGGCGCACCGCAGTTCTCCGATCCAGCGGCACCGAACTTCTGCACCATTCGCACCACCGGCGACTGCTGCATCGAGCCTCGCTGGGACCCGAAGGGGCACCTGCGCCCGTGGAGCGCCGCGCTCTACCTCCAGGTGCAGAAAGGGTTCTTGGCCGCCGGCGAGGAGATTGTGGTCGTCTTTGGCGACAGGTCCGGTGGGTCGCCGGGCTGGCAGATGCAGACGTTCTGCGAGAGAACCTTCGAGTTCAAGACGTTCGTCGACCCGATCGCGACGGCTCGATTCAAGGAGCTTCCGGTGTCGCCCGCAGTGTGCATCGTGCCGGGGCCGCCCGCACGGGCGGTCTGCATTGCGCCTTCGCAGGTTCTGATCGACGAACCATTCTCGTATCATCTGAAGTTGGAGGACCGCTGGGGAAACCCGACCGGTGCTCTGCAACGGAAGATGCACGCGGGCTTTGCCGAACCGGGGGTGGAGACGGTCACCGAAGTTGATCGCGAGACGGGTCTGTCGGCGACAAGCAACCCGATCAGAATGCTGGCGAAGGACACGCCGCTGCGGCCGTTCTGGGCCGACTTTCACGGGCAGTCCGAGGAGACGATCGGGACCAACTCGATCGACGACTACTTCGCGTTTGCCCGGGACGTCGGGCTCCTGGACGTCGCTGCGCATCAGGGGAACGACTTCCAGGTGACGGACGAGCTGTGGGAGGAGATCAATCACGTCAGCGCGGCCTTCAACGAGCCGGGGCGCTTCGTCACGTTTCCAGGCTACGAGTGGAGCGGCAACACGCCTCTGGGGGGCGACCGGAACGTCTTCTACGCGTCCGAAGGCGGGCCGGTCTCGCGAAGCTGCAGGGACTTGATCCCCGGTCACGACTCGGTCTACGAAGACTCGCCCACGGCGACGAGTCTGTTCGCCAATCTCGCCATTCAGAAAGAACCGAGAGCGTTTGTCTTCGCGCACGTCGGCGGGCGCTACGCCGACCTCACTGCACACGATCCGGCAATCGAGGTCGCGGTCGAAGTCCATTCGGGCTGGGGAACATTCGAATGGCTGGTGGAGGACGCGTTGCGCCGCGGATTCCGCGTCGGGATCTGTGCTAACTCGGACGACCACAAAGGGAACCCCGGCGCGTCCCACCGTGGAGCCGGTGCATTCGGGGTCTTGGGCGGGCTCACCTGCGTGCTGGCCAAGACACTGGATCGGGAGAGCGTGCTCGAATCCCTCCTGGCGAGGCACTTCTACGCCACGACGGGCAATCGGAGCCTGGTCGACCTGACCCTCGTGACGGCCGATGGCAGAAGCGCCGTCATGGGGGACGTCGTGGAGGTCGGTGTCGGCACGCCAACCCTGCGCGTCCACGTCGTCGGGACGGCACCGATCGAACGGGTCGACGTGCTCAACGGGCTCGAACCACTCCGGACGTTGCGACCGTTCGGTGAAGAGGATCTCGGGTGCCGCGTCAAGATCGTCTGGCGCGGAGCCGAGGTCCGGGGCCGAGGCCGGATGGTCCGATGGGATGGCGGCCTGCACGTGCGAGGAAACGACATCTTGGGTGCCGGTCTCATCAACCCGTGGAATACGAATGCGAATCATCCTCTGGAGGTCCTGGGCAAGGACCGGCTTGCGTGGAAATCGGTCACCACTGGCGGCACGGGCGGAGTGATCCTTGCGTTGGAGACCTCTGATTCCGGAGCACTGGTGATCAAGACCGCTCAGCGGGACGTCGAGTGCGACGTGGCATCCGTGGGCCTCGAGCCGATGATCGTTGAGTGTGGGGGGCTCGGGAAGAGGATCGAGATCTGCCGACTGCCCGATCGCCAAGACACCTGCTCATTTCAGTTCGTCCTGCCTCTCGACGGGCTTCGGGCCGGCGACAATCCCGTCTTCATTCGCGCCACACAGGAGGATGGACACATGGCGTGGAGCAGCCCCGTGTACGTCCATCGTTAGTTGGAGTGCGATGTCTACCGAGCACGGGATGTCGGATCCCTGCGATGAGGCCAATCACGTCGTGGTGCCCGTTGCCGCGCCTGGATCGGGCATCCGGAGTTGCGCGTCTTCTGCGAGATGACCGCTCCAAGGCTGGCGGAGCTTCTCCAGCGGGCGAGCCTGCGAACACTCCCCGGAGGACTGGTAGCTCGCGGTGTTCGTGCTGAACCGGTCGATCCAGGCCGATGCGCGGCAGCAACACAACCAACGGGATTGGAGGCCTGTCAAGACCGCTCGACACATCTGCTTCGGAGCCGTTGCATTCGCTCCCGATCCCCGTAGAATGGCCCTATCTCATCTCGGCGCAGAGGTTCGGCGTCGTAAGCAAAGGGGGTGATCCGTATGACAGAATCTCGAGTGTCAGCGGTCGCTCCCAGTGTGTTGCGCGCAGCTTTAGGGTCTTCGCACTGCGCGTAGCGCATTCCAGACCATTCCGATGAATGCGCTGTAGTGAGGACGTTCGATCGATGGAGTTACGCGAAAGCGGGCTTTGCGACGATCTGTCCTCATCGGGCAGCGACCGCTGGCCTCCCATACCCTTAGGAGGCTAGATGACTGATCTGCTACCAGAAGGCTTCACGTCACGACCTGCCACAACAGACGACGCGGAACGCGTTGCAACCCTCTGGAACGATCGATCGGAAGCCACCCGCGGAGAGCGCCCTTCGTCGCCCGAGCGTGTGCTGAGGAATTGGGATCATCCCAAGTTCAACCTGACTACCGACAGCCGGCTCATCTTCGCGCCTGACGACGCGCTCATCGGCTACGCCCACATCCGCGACGTGAAGGATCCCCCGGTCGATGTCTTCACCGGCCACTCCGTCCATCCCAATCACAACGAGGCCGAGTGGCTGTGGGACGACCTGTTCTCCTGGATGGAAGCCGAGGCCCGGCGCGTCATCCCAAAGGCACCGGAAGATGCACGGATCGCGCTCGTCGCCGGCGCGGCGAAACAGGACACGACCGATCAGCACGAGCTGGAGCGACACGGCTTCGAATACAGCCGGACGTTCCACCGGATGGCGATCGGCTTCGAGGAACCGGCAGCGCCGGTTGCTCTTGCGGAGGGCATTGCCATCCGAACCTTCCAGCCGGGCGAGGATGACACCGAGCTGGTCGCCGCCTACTGCGAGGCGTTCGCCGACCACTACGGCATTCTGATGCAGCCGTTCGAGACGGAACTCGCGGAGTGGCGCCAATTGATGCAAGAGGACGATTTCGACGCGTCCCTCTGGTTCCTGGCGATCGATGTCGACGATGGCGTGGTAGTCGGCCTCTGCGTCTGCAAAGCCGTAGCGCCGGGAGACCCCGAGCGTGGGAGGATCAGCGATCTCGGTGTCCGGCCGGCGTGGCGTCGGCGCGGCATCGGCCGAGCACTTCTGCTCCACGCGTTCGCCGAGCTGGCAAGGCGTGGGATCCACGGCGCCATGCTGACCGTCGACACGGAGAATCGAACCGGAGCGGCGACGCTCTACGAACGCGCCGGCATGCGTTCGGTCCAGGCGAGCCACACCTACGTGAAGGAACTCCGCCCGGGCACGAGTCTGGTTCCGCAATAGCGAGGGATGCGGGGCCGTTGGACGGCGGCCCCGCACTCGTTCGGTCATCGAGACTGTCTGGGAACCAAGCCTCGCGGCCCGGTTCCTGGGAGAACGCTCCGCCCGGCAGGCGTTCTCCCGCTTCCGTGTGCATCGTCGCTGCCCTACACTCGTTTGACGGATGAACTGTTCTAGTTGAGTCCTGTTGAGGCCTACACGTCTGCTGTGTATCGTCGGCATCTCACGATCGCGGCAGAGTGCGTTCCTTGGGGGAATCATGGAGCTGTTCGCAGCGATTCGTACTCGTAGGAGTGTCCGCAGATTTACCGATGAGCCCGTGACGGATCCTCAATTGGAGCGGCTCTTCCGCGCCGCGATGGCGGCGGCGAACTGGGGGAACCAGCAGCCGTGGCGGTTCATCGTGATCGACGACCCCGCGATCCGCGATCGGATCGGCGCGCTCGATATCGAGCGCGGGCCGTACCACGTCTCCCCCCAGCTGATCGTCGTCTGTGCCGATATCGGCTCGATGAAGTGGAAGATGCACTGGCTTGCCGACTGCGGCGGCGCAATTCAGAACCTCCTTCTCGCCGTGCACTCGATGGGACTGGGCGCCGTCTGGCAAGAGCTTTTCCCGTATCACCAGCGCGTCGCGGAGGTACGGGAGATCCTCGGGATTCCCGACGTCGTCTATCCGATGGTCGTCGTCGCCGTCGGGCATCTCGCGGAACGGCCGGACCCGGTCGATCGCTACGATCCGGCCAAGGTCAGGCGCAACCACTGGTAATCTGAGCTGTCTCGCTGGGCTCCTCTCAAATTGGCTCGGGACAACGGCACTTGAACAGATTCCGCTCGGCCGCTACACTGGCCCATCAAACCGGCCCCTTCCGGGCCTTCTCGGGAGGTAGCATACATGAGGATGTTAGCCACCTAAGGCCCTCGCGGCCCGCCGTTCGGCAGGCTTCTGTTCGAGCTTGCCGTCGCCATGGAACCTCAGAGGTTCCGCCCAACAACTCAACGAGTTGACCATTGGCCGGTTCATACCGTTGTCTCAGTGAGCAAAGCTAGGGAGCAGTTATGCGTACGGTTGCACTCGAAGTCGAGGGCGTGCGCAAGGTGTTTGTCCGCAAGGATCGCACCACGCCGCGCCGCGGACTTCTCAAGAGAAGAAAGACAGAGGAAGTCGTTGCGCTGAAGGACATCGACCTGACAGTCGCACGAGGTGAGGTCTTCGGCGTCCTCGGCCCCAACGGGTCGGGGAAGTCAACGCTGATCCGCCTTGTCTCGACGCTCCTCCTCCCCGACAGCGGGAAGCTCTCCGTCTTCGGGCACGATGTCGAGCATGATTCTTTCGCCGTTAAGCGGATGATCAACCGCGTGTCGGTCGACGCCGCGTTCTTCAAGAAGTTCTCGCCAATCGAAAACCTGATGTACGCCGCCCGCCTCTACGGCATGGACCCCGGTGAGGCAAAGGTCAAGATGCGCTCGATCATGAAGCGTCTCGGGCTGAAGGAGGAGACGTTCAACAACCCGATGGAGCACATGTCGCGCGGGATGCAGCAGAAGGTCGCCGTGGCGCGCGGGTTCCTGACTTCGCCGATTCTCCTGCTCCTGGACGAGCCGACGACCGGCCTCGACCCGCACTCGAAGCGCGACGTGCAGGCGTTCGTCCGCGAGATCCGCGAGACGCACGACGCGACCGTCCTCCTCACGACGCACGACATGGACGAGGCGGATCGGCTGTGCGATCGGATCGCGATCATCGATGAGGGGCGGATCGTCGCCCTCGACACGCCGGAGGGACTGAAAGGGCTGGTCCCGTCGAACAACGGCGGCAAGTCGTCGCTCGAGGACGTGTTCATCGCGTTGACCGGGCGCGGCTTCGAGGAGGCCGAGGCGGAGGAGGTGAGAGCATGAGCACGTTCGTTCGCGAGATGCGCGGGGCGTACGCGTTCGTCGAGCGCAACGTCAATCTGATCAAGCGCTACTGGGGTTGGGAGATTGTCTGGCTGATCTACTCGCTGACCAACGCGCTCGCGATCACCTACATCGGCAACGGGATGAGCGCGATCTCCGGGCAGGAGATCGACACCCAGTACGTTGTGACCTACCTGCTCGTCGGCGCGCTGATCTGGCAATACTTGTCGGTCATCTTCTACGCGATCAGCGAGATGATCGCGTGGGAGCGCTGGGAGGGAACGATCGAATACACGTTTATGGCTCCCGTCTCCAGGCCGACGCACTTGGTCGGGACGACACTGTTCGCGATCGGCTACGGGATCGTGCGCACGCTAGTGATCCTGGGGATCGTGGTCGCCTTCTTCCGGCTCAATCTGGGAGGGGCGAACCTTGTCGGCGCGGTCCTCATGCTGCTCGCCGGAAGCGTGTCGTTTGTCGGCCTCGGGATCGTTGCCGCGGTGCTACCGCTACTGTATCCGGAACGCGGAGCGCAGATGACGAACGCGGCTGCCGCGATCCTGCTGCTGATCTCGGGTGTCTACTACCCGGTCGAGACGCTGCCCGGCTGGCTGCAGAGGATCGCGGCCGTCTCCCCGGCGACGTACGTGATCAAGGGGATGCGGGCCTGCCTGCTCGAAGGCGAGTCAACGGGAAGGCTGCTTCCTACAATCTTCACGCTGATCGGTATCGGCGTGCTGATCATCGTGATCGGCTTGATCGTCTTTCGCTACGTCGAGACCTATGCGAAGCGGGCCGGGAGATT
>CBFCYU010000011.1:0-19428 GCA_965602415.1 uncultured bacterium
TCGTTGCGGTGAAGGCCTACGCGTACCTCCTCCAACTCGGGGACGACGGGCTCCGTGCGGTCGGCGAGGCCGCCGTACTGAACGCAAACTATCTCCAGGCACGGCTGAAATCTACCTACGCGCTCCCGTACGACCGCCTGTGCAAGCACGAGTTCGTCCTGTCCGGGAAGGGGCTCGCCGAGGGGATCAGCACCCTGGACATCGCCAAGCGATTGATCGACTACGGGATTCACCCCCCGACGATCTACTTCCCGCTGATCGTCCGCGAGGCGCTGATGATCGAGCCGACCGAGACCGAGGGGAAAGAAGGGCTCGATCGGTTCGTCGACGCGATGGAGCGGATCGCCGCCGAGGCGCGCGAGAATCCGGAACTCCTCCACGAAGCGCCGCATCGAGCGCCGGTGCGGCGTCTCGATCAGACGCGCGCGGCGAGGGATCCCGTATTGACGTACCCGTTCGACGAGCCTGCGAAGGAACGAGACGCGTACGTGGATCGGGCCGGTCCGGTCGACTAGATCCGCGCGCCGCGGAGTGCTCCCTCGATCAAATCGGCGATCCGTTCACACTCCACTTCGTCGCTCGCCTCGACCAGGATCCGGACGAGGGGCTGCGTCCCGGACGGTCGCACGAGGACCTGACCGTGTGCGCCGAGCTGCTCCTTCGCCCGGGTGATGGCGTCTCGGACACGTTCGTTCTCCACCAGTTCCATGGGCTCCGTGCAGGGAACGTTGCAGAGGATCTGCGGGTAGAGGGGGATCGAGCGGGCAAGTGTTCCGAGATCGGCCCCCTGCCGGTGCGCGATCTCGAGGAGCTTCACTGCGGTGAGGATTCCGTCTCCGGTCGGCGAATGCTCTGAGAAGATGACGTGCCCCGAGGGCTCGCCGCCGAGAAGTGCGGAGGTCTCGCTCATCGTCTGCGCGACATGGCGATCGCCCACTGGAGTTCGGATGACGTCGATCCCGTGATCGGCGAGTTGCGTCTCAAGACCGAGGTTACTCATCACCGTCGTTACGACGAGGGGTGGAGAGAGTTCCCCGACATCCGCCATGTGCAGCGCCGCAATTCCGATCATGCGATCCCCGTCGATGGTCTCCCCGTTCGAGCCGACGAGGAGCACGCGGTCTCCGTCGCCGTCGAACGCGACGCCGAGATCGGCCTCGTGCTCGCGCACGGCCCGGCGGAGCGGATCGAGACAGGTCGAGCCGCAGCCTTGATTGATTCGGTTTCCATCGAGTGCGTCGTGCAGCGCGATAACGGATGCCCCAAGGTGGCGGAGGACGTGCGGGGCGATCTTCGCGGTGGCGCCGTAGGCGCAGTCGACGACGATCGTCATCCCGGAGAAGTCGACGTGCTCGACGTCGATGACCCCGGTGAGAAAGGCTGCGTATCTCGTTGCTGCGGCCTCAAGCGGAGCGATTGTCCCGATCCGCGCGGCCGCCGAAGGCTCACGATCGATGGCCATCTCGATCGTCGCCTCTTCCTCGACGTCGAGCTTCATCCCACGCCGGTCGAAGAGCTTGATCCCGTTGTCCTCTGGCGGATTGTGGGAAGCGGAGATGACGGCACCGAGATCGGCGCGTTCGTCCTTGATCAAGAACGAGATCGCCGGAGTGGGAATGATCCCGGCGAGGCAGACGTCGGCGCCGGCCGATGCGAATCCGGAGGCGAGGGCCGCCTCGATCATCGGGCCGCTGACCCGCGTGTCGCGCCCGATGATGACTCGACCACCTTCCGGGACAGCCCGGCTCGCTGCGGCTCGGGCGAGAGCGACGGCAAGCTCGGGGGTCAGGAGTCGGTTCGCCGGGCCGCGCACCCCGTCGGTGCCGAAGAGCGCGGTCATGGGAGCGACCACGCCCCCGAGAGGGTCAGCATCGGCACCGGGAAGGCGAGCGGGTAGATGAGCTCACCGGCGAAGCCGAAGGCGAACGGTTCCACCGCCGTGGAGAGAACCGAGGTTCCGACACCGAAGAGGAACGTAGGGAGGCGACGGGACGGATCGAAGTAGGACAGACCGGTCGTCAGCCGGAGGAACGCGTTTGCTGTGTCCAAGTCGCCAGTCAACGCAATGTCCATACTCCCCAACAGAAGGGTTCCGCCCGCCGGGGAGAGGAAGAGGGAGATCGACAGGCGACCGAACGAGATATCCGTAACGACCTCAGCGCCGAGTGCGAGCGGGATCCCCGTGAACGGGAAGATCAGGCGCAGCCCGACTGATCGAATCCCGGAGGAACTCGCGGGGAGGCAGGCGGACGCGATGATGAGGACAAGAACTACGTAAACTGCTCTGCGCTTCATCGCGCTCGAGTCTATCGGAATGGGGTTGGGAAAGCGAGCTACGGGACGCTGCGGACGATGTCCCCGATGATTGGCACGAAGCTGCTCGTGGGCACCGCGTAGGAGACCTGCTCGCGCGCCTCGGCGATGCGGATCTCTCCCCTCACCGAGACGACGTCGTAGGCCACGATCTCGTTCGTCTGTGAGTCGAAGACGAGGTTTTCCACCGCGAGGACCTCGAAGACGTCGCCCTCCGTCACTCCAGAGGACGCGCCGAGGTTGATCGCGATCCTACCGTCGGGAAGGATCGCCGCGATCTGCCCCTCGCGTCGTGGCGCGACCGTCATCTCGGCGGCGGCGAGCGGTGCCTCTCGCTCGACCACCTGCGGTGCCACGTTCTCCAGGGCGAGAAGGAGCGCGGAGGTCAGACGGTCGATCGCCTGGTTCGTCGCCGTGCCGACGACGGTCCCGTCGAACTGCGGACTCCCCACGGTGATCTCGTCGGCCGCGGGAATCGATAGGCTGATCCCCGGTCGGATCTGGAATCCCGCCGTATCGATGTAGGACGTTCCGTCCCACAGTTTGGCCGCGTAGATCCCAGGGCTCATCGAAAAACCGGACGCGTTCCGTTGGTCCCAGAACCACGTCTCGCACTCGCCTGTGTCGATGAACTGCCACCCGAGCCACTTGAGGAAGGCTCCCGTCGACGAGTAGATCTCGATCCCGAACCACGCCGGTGCCCCGTCGTTACGATAGCCGAGGAGGACGGTCTGCCCGGAGTTGTACCAGGCATGGTGGGCCTGCAGACCTCCGGCACAGACCTCGGAAGAGCCCATGGTGAGGAAGGTGAGAAGCTGGCCGAGGTCGATTGAGAAGCCGGTTGCGCCCTCGTTGTGACCCTCCGCCGACACGAAAGACAGGGCGCGCGAGCTGTGGACATCGACGATCTGGGCGAGCAGGCTTACGTCCACGGAGGCGCTGTTGACGCGAAGGAATCCGAGGCTGAGTGACGCCTCCTGCACGGCCACGCCGACAACCGATCCGAGGATGAGAAGATCGGCTCCGATCAGCCGTCCCGCGACCGCGACATCGGCCGACAGTGCAGGATTCAACCCGTTCGCCTGCATCGCTGCATCCAATTCGACGCGCTCGAGGACCCTCAGCCCGCTTGCCGTGAACCGATCGATTAGCTCGTCGGCCACGCCTTCGCCGACGTTGACGAACCCCGTGCCGCTGACATCGTCGAATCGAGCGACGGCGATCTTCAACGGTGCCAGGACCGCCATCGCATTGTCGCCGAGCCGGACGTTCACGTGGATGGATCTCGCGTTGTTCAGCTCGTCAGCCTCCTCGACGCGGTTGAACGGCCCATCGATCTCCACCGAAAGGACGTGCGGCCCGGCCGTCGCCGTCCACGTTGTCGCGAGGCTTTTGGTCCGATCGCTGCGCAGAGAGGTGAGCGGAACGAGGTCAATCTCGCGGTCGTCGACGCTGAACCGAACGAAGAACGGGTCGTCCGCGTCACTGAAGCCAATGTTCTCGATGGTGGCAGTCATCGTTACGAGGGTGTTGTCCGTTGGCGCAGCGGGCGAGATCTCGAACCGCGCAACGACGAGATCCGGAAGGGCGAGCCCGATCTGCGCAATACATCCGACTGCCAGGGCGACACAAGCGAGAACGCGTTTCGTCATCATTTGCTCCGAGGGTACCTCGCCATCACGTACACCGGGTCCTCCCGGTAGGTTTCGCACCAGTTCGTCCATTTAGAAGTACCCGAGACTGGCTCAGCGGGCAATCCCGGAAGTCTTCGGCCAGGAGGACCTTTGCACGCGCTCGCTGCGCATGACTAGATCTGACTCCAGTCGCTCCCCGATGCGACCTTGACGGACAGGGGAACGCGAAGAGCAAGCACTCCTTCCATCTTCTCCACGATGACCGCCGTTGCCTCGGCGAGGGTCTCCTCCTCGATTTCGAAGACAAGCTCGTCGTGGATCTGAAGAATCATCTTGACGGCGATGTGTCGATCCTCGATCCATCGATCGATCTCAATCATCGCCAGCTTGATAAGATCGGCTGCGCTCCCCTGAATCGGGGTGTTGATCGCGTTCCGCCGGTCGAAGTTGCGGCGTGCGACGTCTCGTGACGCAAGGTTCGTGAGAGGTCTCCGTCGGCCGAGGATCGTCTCCACGTAGCCCGTCTCGGTCGCTCGCTCGATCATCCGGTCAATGTACTCCTTCGCGCCGGGGTAGGCCGAGAAGAAGCGGTCGATGTACCCCTTCGCCTCCGACTGAGGGATTCCCAGCTCCCGAGCCAGGCCGAACGGGCTGATCCCGTACAGAATCCCGAAATTGATACGCTTGGCCGCACCGCGCAGTCGATCGGGGACCTGCTCCTCTGGAAGTCCGAACAAGACGCTCGCTGTCAGTCGATGGAGGTCGAGTCCGGTGTGGAATGCCTCGATCAGGCGTTCATCCTCGGAGAAGTGGGCCAACAAGCGCAGCTCGATCTGCGAGTAGTCGGCTGCGACGAGGGAGGAACCCTCGGGGGCGACGAACGCGGCGCGGGTCCGTCCGCCGATTGCGGTTCGGGTTGGGATGTTCTGCAGGTTGGGCTCGGACGAGGAGAGCCGCCCCGTGGCGGTCGCCGTCTGGTGGAAGCTCGTGTGGATCCGCCCGGTCGACGGGTGGATTGCCTTCGGGAGGCGATCGATGTAGGTCGTCAGAAGCTTCTTCAATTCCCGATGCGCGAGGAGCTTCCCGGGGAACGGGTGCTGCTCGGCAAGGATGGAGAGGACCCGGGCACTCGTCGAGGGACCGGTCTTCGTTCGATCGATGATCGGCAGGCCAAATCGTTCGAACAGGATCTCGGCGACCTGCTTCGGGGAGTTGGGGTTGAACGGCCCACCGGCAAGATCCATTAGATCCGCCTCGACGATCTGCAGCTCGGTCCGGAGCTCATCACCTTGCGCGCTGAGGACGTCACTGTCGACGAGGATGCCGTGCTCCTCCATCCGCGCGAGGACCCGGATCAATGGGATCTCGACGTCATGAAACAGCCGCGCAAGATTCCCCTCGTCGAGATCATGTACCAGCGGAGGGTAGAGCCGTTGTACGATCTCGGCGTCCTCGGCGGCGTACTCCGTCGCCCGGTCGATCGGCACCGCGGCGAACGACCCGTCCTTTCCGGCGACCTCCTCGTACGTGAGCATCGAGTGACCGAGGTACGTCATGGCGATCTTCCCGAGGTTGTGTCGGCGCTCCTCGGGGTGGACCAGGTGCGAGGCGATCATTGAATCGAACGAGATCCCGCTCGGGGTCACCCCGTATCGGTGGAGGACGATCAGATCGTACTTGAGATTCTGCCCGATGATCGCCGGGGTCTCGCCTTCGATGATCGAGCGGATGGCGTCGAGGACCTCGGTGAGCGGGAGCTGAGCTGGGGCGCCGAGCCCCTCGTGTCCAATCGGGACGTAGTAGCCGACGTACGGCTCTTGCGATAAGGCGATCCCGACGATGCGCGCCTCCATCGGATCGAGACTCGTCGTCTCCAGGTCGAGCGAGACGATCTCCGCCTCCTGAAGCTCGTTGACGAGCGCATCTAGCTCTTTGCGCTCGAGAACCGTGTGGTACGCGACGGACCGCGCTGGTTCGGGCAATGGGCGGGCGACCGTCGCAACCGGATCGAGGCTCAGCTCGCTCAGCGCGCTGGTGAATTCCAGTTCGGTCAGAACGCGGGCCAGGCCATCCATGTCGATCCCCTGTAGACGACAGGATGCCGGGATCTCGTCGAGCTGGACGTCCGATCTGAGGCGAATCAACCGGCGGGCGAGTTCGGCGCTCTCACGGTGGTTCGCAAGGCCTGAGGCGACGCGTCGATTCTTCACCTTGTCGGCCGAGTCCAACGCGGCTTCCAGGGAGCCGAATTGCTGGAGAAGCCGCGTGGCTGTCTTGCCGCCGACGCCGGGGACCCCCGGGACGTTGTCCGACGTATCGCCGACCAACGAAAGGAGATCGACGATCTGCTCAGGTGGAACGCCGTATTTCGCCTCGACTCCTGCCGGATCGAGGAGCTGCTGCTCTGTATCAACGCCGCGTCCTCCCGGCCGGAGGAGCCAAATCCGATCGGAGACGACCTGTGCCATGTCCTTGTCTGACGTGACGATCAGACAGGTCAGATCGCGCTTCGCCGCTCGTAGGGAGATCGACGCGAGGACGTCGTCCGCCTCGACACCGGGCACGGAGAGCGTCGGGATGCCGAGCGCGGCGAGGAAGCGCTCGATCAGCGGAAGCTGGGTCGCCAGCTCGTCGGGCATCGGCATCCGATTTGCCTTGTACTCCGGGTAGAGCTTGTGGCGGAACGTGTCCCCGCCCGCGTCGAAGACGACAGCGACGTAGGCCGAAGGGTAGTCGCGCAGTGTCCTCAGGAGGATCCGCCAGAACCCGTAGACAGCGTTCACCGGCTGTCCGGCGCGGGTTGTTAGCTCCGGGATTCCGTAGAATGCTCGATAGGCGTGCGAATGGCCGTCGAACAGCAGAACGCGGCCCTCGTCGAGTTCGTCAGGGAGGCGAAGGATCTCCTTATAGGTAGGCATCTTCAGTCGGTTGTACTCCTTGTCGCTCGAGCAGGTAGCACAGCGCGAGGGCGAGCCCGTCAGCCATGTCGTCCGGCTTGGGGATCTCCGGTAGACGGAGGAGACGCTTGACCATCGCCTGTACCTGCGACTTCGGGGCCTTCCCGTATCCCGTGATCCGTTTCTTCACTTGCAGCGGTGTATAGCCGCGGACCGAGAGGTCCGCGGAGGCCATCAGGAGAACGCCGCGTGTCTCCGCGGTCCGCATGGCGGTTCGCGCATTCGTCGCCAAGAAAATCTCTTCGATCGCGATGCCGTCAGGACAGTACGCTTCGATCAGGGCGCGTGCTTCGCGATAGATCGTCTGCAGCCGATCGGCCCGATTGATCCCCTTCTTTGTTTCGATCACTCCGCCGGCGACGGCCTCCCAGCCGCTTCCGACGGCCCGGACGATCCCGTAACCGGTGGTCGCCAGGCCGGGGTCGAAGCCGAGCGCGACAAACTCCCCTGTCATGTCAGGTAATCCCTCAGCGTCGTCCGCTCGCTCTCATCCGATTGGCAGGCGTGGTCCGGGTGTCGGTTGAGATTGATCCCACAGGTGGGACAGAGGCCGCGGCAGTCTTCACGGCAGACGACGTTCGGCTCGTGGGCGGAGAGGACAAGGCGGAGGACGACAGGCAGCAGATCGACCGATTCGGCGTTCGGCGGGATCGACACCTCGAACGGCTCGTCAAGTTCCAGTGTCGTCTCGACCGGCTCGAGACAGCGTCGACAGGGTTGGATGAGCCTTGCACGGAGGGTTACCTCCAGGTACAGGGTCGCCAATTGAGCGAACGCCTCGCCAGCGAGCTCGATCGATTTGACCGTGCACAGGCTCTCCGGCTCCTGCCCGCCCTTCAGTGTAAGCGCGATGGGAAACCGGCGCCCGGCACTGGCCAGGAATTCAGTGACTCGCAGTGACATGGCTTCGAAGGCACGTCGCAACGTCGGCGGTCCGCCTTCCCTCCTTCGCGTCGTGGACTCGGATGATCGACGCCCCGTTAAGGATCGCGGCAGTGTTGGCAGCGATCGTTGCCTCGATCCGTTCGTCCGGTGGCACGTCGAGGATCGCCCCGAGGAACGTCTTGCGCGACAGCCCGACGAGGACCGGTCGGCCCAGATCGACCAAGCGTGCGAGGTCGCGGAGGACGGTGAGATTGTGATCGAGGGTCTTGCCGAAGCCGAACCCCGGGTCGACGAAGATTCTCTCCTTGGCGATCCCGGCGTCGACGGCGGTTCGGATTCCCTCGGCGAGGAACGAGCGGATTTCCTCGACGACGTCGGTGTAGGCTGGCTCCCGCTGCATCGTCTCCGGACTCCCCTGCATGTGCATCAAGGCGACGAACGCGCCTGCGCGCGCGGCGACCGCGGCCATCCGCTTGTCTGATCGTAGCGCGCTGACATCGTTGATGATTCCGGCTCCGAGGGAGACTGCCTCCCTGGCGACGTCCGCCTTGGTTGTGTCGATCGAGAGGTGGACGGGGCTTCGCCTGCGGATTCCTTCCACGACCGGGAGGACGCGGTCCATCTCCTCTTGAACGGAGATCGGCCGTGCCCCGGGGCGGGTCGATTCCCCGCCGACGTCGACGATGTCGGCCCCCTCGTCGGCCATGCACAGGCCTCGCTCGATCGCGTCATCGGGATGAGAGAAGCGACCGCCGTCGTAGAACGAATCCGGGGTCACGTTGACGATCCCCATCACCAAGACGCGATCGCGTCTGCCCTCCCACTCTTTCAGTTCAATCATCGACTCTCAGTATACCATCGGGCCGGCATGCCGGCAGAGGCGCGGTTTGACGAAGAGATGCGGGCTTTCTACAATCACGCGGTACTGAGAAACAGGGGTGATTACGATCGCTAAGGTATTACTCACGACAACCGTCGAGCGGCTGGGGCACGTTGGCGAGGTCATCAACGTCGCCGATGGCTATGCGCGCAACTACCTGCTCCCACGGGGGCTCGCCGTTCCGCCGACGGACCACAACATGGCCCGTTTCGCGAAGCAGAAGGCGGCTCACGACACCGAGCTCCTTCAGCGCGAGGAGAAGGCTCGGTATCTCCGCGACAAGCTGGCGGACCAGACGCTTCACTTCGAGCGGAAGGCACACGACGACGATCGTCTGTACGGTTCGGTGCGCGCGGAGGACATCGCGGGACAGGTCGAGGAGTTACTCGGAGAGCACATCGAAGCGTCGCGGATTCAGTTCGAGCATCCGATCGAAACGCTTGGTCCGCATGCCGTGACGATCAACCTGTACAGGGACATCGCGGTCGAGGTCCGGGTTCAGGTTGCCGAGGAGGGCGCAAAGGAGGAGTAGCCCTCGATGAAACGCGGGGTGGTGGGGGGGATCGCTGTCTGTCTTCTCTTCGTTGCTTCGTTGTCGATCTGCGTCGCCGCAGTTTCCATCTACGTTAACGACGCGCTCCTTGCGCTGACTCATCCGGTTCTCGCGGAGGGCGGATCGATCCTCGTTCCGATCGAAGGCTTCGGGCTCACCGTCGGAATCGAGACGACGATCGACGACGATCGCCTCGTTCTTCGCTGGAGCGGAGGGCGGCGAAGTCTCGACGCCGATCGGTACGCGGTTCGAAACGAGATTCCCTACACGACGCTCGAATGGATGGTTGGACTCATCGGCGGTGAGATCCATCGCGTCGGAGAGACGTGGTACGTGGAGACGACCACCGCCACGCTGGAGGACGTCGAGGCGACGGCGGAGCGGGTCGTCCTCCGCTTCGATGGATTCGTTCCGATCATGATCAGCGAGTCCGATGACGGGACCGAGCTTCTGCTCACGGTCTATCACTGCCGATCGGAGGTTCAACCCCAGTTGATCGTGCTCGGAGAAGAGGGGGTCGAGAGCGTCCGCCTCCGGTCCGGAACGCCGAGCGGCGTCGACGTCTGGATCATGCTTCAAGACGGAGCGACCATTCGCACGCAGACGTACGAGTCCTCGGGCTTCTACTCTTTCTGCCTGGAGACGGCCGACCGGCCCGAAATGGAGACGATCATCCAGATCGGCGGGGGTCTGGTCTTGCACGAGCTGACGACCATCATCTCGACGGAGAGGGTTTGTGCTGACTGGGTCTACGTCGAAGCGTGGAGAGATCGATATCGACTCACCCCCGTGTTCCCCTCGACGGGGTTCGAGAGCCTCGCTTCGATCGAAGAACTGGCCGGTTCCTCGAACGCCGTCGCTGCGGTTAATGTGGGCTGTTCACATACACCGCTCCCGGTCGACCTGCTGATCATCGACGGGACTCCGTATGTCGTCGACGACGAGATGCACGACGGCCTGGGATTCGACATGTTCGGCTGGTGGACGTACTTCTGCGCTGATGCCTTCATCTACGCGAAGCACGGAGGGGGACGGATTCCGATCGACGACGTCAATCGCCCACTTGTGTACGGCGAGGTGATCGCCTACCCGCCGGGCTACGTCGGGGCGATCGCTCGCGGGGTTCCTGGATCGTTCTCGGTCGTCAAGATGCGGAGTGATCGGGTCGTATCCGTCTACGAAGGTCCGTTCGTGACGGCCGATCCGACAGCGACGCTCCTCGTAGCGAGCGGCGAGGCCAAGGCTCGCCTGTCCCTCGTCCGGTTGGGGGACGCACTGTCATTAGCGTGCGGCGTTGGCCCGGAGGGGACCTCCTTCTCTCACGCATTCTCCGCCGGCCCGATTCTGGTCGACTCCGGAATTCCCGCCGCGATACCGGAGTCCTCTTCGCAAGATCCCCCGAGCGGCTGGGTCGTCCTCACGACGGACTGGCACGGTGGATTGACCCTCCTCTCTCTTGTGCGCGAGACGGGGAGCGAGGGAGACATCCTGGGGGACCTGATCTCGCTCCTGACGTCGATGCCGGTCCCGATTCGGGACGCGATCGTGCTCGGCCGGTGCGGTGAGAACGCACTCATCGTTCGAGATTCGTCTTCGGTCTACCGGCTCGGCTCCGGGGATCTATACGCACTGGCCCTCTGCCTCGTTCCGCTCTCTCCATGAGGCGGCTCACCCGCGACGTCCTGATGATGGCGCTCGCGACCGGAATCTCGCGCTTGTTGGGGTTGATGCGGGACGTGGCGATCGCGGATCGCTTCGGGGCGGGCGGCGCCTACGACGCGTTTCTCATCGCGTTTTTCGTCCCGCACTTCTTGCGCCAGCTTCTCGCTGAGGGGGCGCTGTCGACGGCGTTCATCCCCCTCTACACGGGGCTGAGGGTTGCCCGCGGCGACACGGATCTCACCGTTGCCGGCGACGATGCCGACCGGTTCGCGAGCGGCCTTCTCTCTTGGTTGATCCTCCTGTTCGCCGCGGTTGTCGGAGTCGGTGTCTGGCTCGCTCCAACGTACGTTCCGTTCCTGGCGAGCGGGTTCGCTCCGGAGAAGCTGTCGCTCGCCGTCGGCCTGACACGGATCCTCTTCCCGTTCATTGCGCTGGTCGGATTCGCTGCGGTCTTCATGGGGATTCTTAACTCGCATCGACGGTTCTTCGCTGCGTCTCTGGCGCCGGTTTGGTTCAACGTGGGGATGATCTTCGGGGTCCTCGCCCTCGCGCCCCGGTTTCCCCAACAGCCTGTCCTCGGTCTCGCGATCGGTGCGCTGATCGGAGGGGGCGGGCAGCTTCTCGCGCAGATTCCGTCCCTCTTCAGGCTGGGCTTCAGATTCCGCCTCACGTTCCGGCCGATCCACCCGGAGATCTGGCGGTTGATCCGACTGATGGCTCCGGCCTTCCTGACCCTGGCGGTCACGCAGGTCAACCTGCTGGTCGACAACAAGCTCGCGTCTCACCTCGGAGATGGTGGGATCGCGTCGCTCCAGTACGGGATGCGGCTCTTCCAGCTTCCGCTTGGCGTGTTTGCCGTTAGCGTCGCGACCGCTCTCCTGCCTAGGTTCTCCGAGGCGTGGGCGCGGAAAGACGGTGCTCGATTCTCTGCCTACCTCGGAGACGGGATCGCACTCAGCGCGCTCGTCCTCTTGCCGGCGATGGTTGGGCTGTTTGCGATCGGAGCGGACGTCGTGCGGCTGTTGTTCGAGCATGGCTCGTTCGCGCCGGAAGACACGCTCCGAACGGTGCGCGTCCTCTCCTTCTACCTGATAGGTCTCTTTCCCTACGGCCTGGTCTATCTCTTCTCCCGCGCATTCTACGCGCTGAAGCGGACGCACCTTCCGCTCCTCGCCGCCGCCGTCGCCGTTGGGGTGAACGTGGCACTCGACCTGTTACTCGTGTCGACGATGCGGGAGGCGGGACTGGCGCTGGCTACTGCGATCTCCGGCGTGGTGAACGCGCTTCTGCTTGGGCTCTTCCTGATTCCCCGGATGAGGTTCCCAACGGGAAGACTCGTCGTCGTTGCGCTCGGCTGCGGGCTGCTCTACGGGCTCACGTGGGCGATTCGCGGACTCATTGGCGACGATTCGATCGTTCTGGCGGTCTTCGCGCCGCTCGCCGTGGGCGTCGCCTTCTACGGCATCTACGTCCGATTCACGCCGCTCTGGACGCTGATCGGGCGGTTCCGAAGGGACGAGCCGGGTTCCTCAGGGTAGGGGAGACGGGGACGAGCCCTTCCGTCTACGGTATCTACGTTCGATTCACGCCGCTCTGGACGCTGATCGGGCGGTTCCGAAGGGACGAGCCGGGTTCCTCAGGGTAGGGGAGACGGGGACGAGCCCTTCCGTACGACTAGCTCTCGTAGCCGAGTTGCTGCTTGGCCGCCTCCGACAGGCATTCGAGCGTCCACGGAGGGTCCCAGACGAGACTCACCTCGACGTCGTCGATCTCCTCGAACGCCGTGCGCACGGCTTGCTCGACCTCGGCGGCGATCATCCCGACCATCGGACAACCGGGATTCGTCAGGGTCATGTCGACCTCGATCCTATTCTCTCCCACGTGGATGCCGTAGACCAGACCAAGGTCGACGATGTTGATCCCCAGCTCCGGATCGATGACGGACTCGAGGCAGGATCGGACCTGTTCGGGCGTGATGTGCGTCGGTTCCATCATCCCGTCGCCGGAGAAGGAACGAGCGATTGGAAGAGGCTCTCCAGCTCCGCGCCGGCGATCACCTCTCGATCGAGAAGCTCGTGCGCCAGGCGATCGAGGACCGTGCGATGGTCCTTCAGAAGCACCTTCGCCTTCTCGTAGGAACGGACGATCAACGAGCGGATCTCCCCGTCGACGAGCGCCGACAGCTCCTCGGAGTGCTCGTCGCTCTTGACGATCTCCTCGCCGAGGAAGACGTCGACGCGCTCACGGGCGAGGCTGATCGGTCCGAGCTTCTCGCTCATCCCGTACTCGACGATCATCCGCTTGGCGAGGTCGGTCGCCTTCTTCAGGTCGTCATGTGCGCCGGTCGTCAGCTCGTCGAAGACGATCTTCTCCGCCGCTCGGCCGCCGAACAGGGTGACGAGTGTATCCCTCAGCTCGTCCTCGGAAACGATGTACTTGTCCTCCAGAGGCAGCTGCAGAGTGAATCCGAGCGAGCCGTCGCCGCGGGGGATGATCGAGATCTTGTGGACCGGATAGGCGTGAGGAAGGAGCCAGCCGACGAGCGCGTGTCCCGATTCGTGGTAGGCGATCCGCTCGCGGACGTCCGGACTGAGGACGATCCCCTTGCGGCGGACGCCGGCGAGCACACGGTCGGTGGCCTCCTCGAAGTCGACCATCTCGACTGCTTTCTTGTCGTCGCGAGCCGCAAGCAGGGCGGCCTCGTTGCACAGGTTGCGCAGATCCGCGCCGACGAACCCGGGGGTCCGGCGGGCGAGAATGGCGGTGTCGACATCCTCGCCGACCGTCTTGTTCCGTAAGTGCACCTTGAGGATTTCCTCGCGCCCTTTCAGGTCGGGCCGCGGGGCGGTGATCCGCCGATCGAAGCGGCCCGGCCGCAGGAGGGCTGCATCGAGGACATCCGGCCGGTTCGTCGCGGCGAGGAGGATGATCCCCTTGTTCGGCTGGAATCCATCCATCTCGGCGAGGAGTTGGTTGAGCGTCTGCTCGCGCTCATCGTGGCCGCCGCCGAGCCCGGCGCCGCGCTTCCGGCCGACGGCGTCGAGTTCGTCGATGAAGATGATGCACGGCGCGCTGGACTTGGCTTTCTCGAACATGTCGCGGACCCGGGCCGCGCCGACGCCGACAAACATCTCGACGAAGTCCGAGCCGCTGATCGAGAAGAACGGGACCTTCGCCTCCCCGGCGATCGCTTTCGCGAGGAGCGTCTTCCCCGTCCCTGGCGCTCCGACGAGGAGGACGCCTTTGGGAACCTCGGCTCCAAGCTTCTCGAACCGCTTGGGGTCCTTCAAGTAGTCGACGATCTCTTCGACCTCCTCCTTGACCTCGTCGATCCCCGCGACGTCGGCGAACGTGACCTCGGTCGAGTCTGGGCGAACGAGCTTCGCCTTCGACTGTCCGAACGACATGGCCCCTCCTCCGGCCTGGGTTCTCCGCATAATGAACACCCAAGCGGCGATGATGAGCAGGATGGGCAGCATGGAGATGAGGATCGACGTCCAGATGCTCCCGGTCGAGTCGGGCTCATACTCGACCTCCTGGACGTTGTCGTCCAGGAGTTCGGAGTAGAGCGCTACGTCCTGGGGGAGTTGCGCCGTCAGCGCGCTCCCGTCGATCAACACCGCCTGAGCGATGTTGTCCTTGATGGTGACCTGGGCAACCTGCCCTGTCTCGACGAAATTGCGGAACAGGCTCCAGCTGATCTCGTTCTGACCGCCGTCCCGACCGAACCAGGACTGAAGCAGGATCAGACCGAGGATCACAACGATCGTGATGAAGGCGATGTTGCGGAGATTGCGGTTTCGCATCTCACGCAGCGGCTCTTTTTCCATCTCATCTCCTTGGGCGAGGTCCGGCCCGATTGTAGCACCCAGCCCAGGGAGCGTCAAACACAGTACAGCACGGCAATATCGGCCGCACGGCGCGCCGCTAGCGGCGGTGGAGACGCTTCCAGAGTTGCAGCTGGGGGAACGATTGCTCCTCGCCCTTGAGAAGGCGAACGAGGTTGGTTCGATGGGTGTACAGGATGAACAGCGCCAGGCCGCCAGTCAGCCCGATCAACAGGGGCGGATAGCTGAGATCCGTGAACAGGTCGAGTAGGAGCGCCACAATCGGAATCGTCCATGCCGCGAGGATCGAGCCGAGGGAGATCACTCCTGACAGGAAGACCGCCAACAGGAACACGCCGAGCGCGCAACAGATGGGGATCGGCGCGGTCGCGATCAGCATTCCGCCGGCTGTCGCGACCCCCTTGCCGCCGCGGAAGCCGGTGTAGATCGGGAAAACATGTCCCAGCACCGCGGCGAGGCCGCACAGGATGGCGGCGACCTCGAAGCTCAACGGGAGCGGGCCGAGCGGGAGCCGAGCGATGCCGGCCGCCGCTGCGACCCCTTTGGCGACGTCGATCACCGCCACGGGAAGCCCCACGCGCCATCCGAGGACGCGCCACGCGTTCGTCGCTCCGGCGTTGCCGCTGCCGTGTTGCCGAATGTCGATCCCTTTCGCGATGCGGCCGACGACGACCCCGGACGGGAACGCGCCGATCAGGTACGAAAGGACGAGAAGCACGGCGAGGGCCACTACCCACCCCTCGCTTCGATCGCCCGGTCGACGAGACTCGCGTCCGTGACGGCGATGGCGGCGCCTCCGGGACCGGCGTGGCTCCCGATCGCCGGCGCCGTGTCGGTGACCCACACGCACGCGGCCCGTGCCTTGAGAAGGAGCTGGACGCGATACGCCGCGGCCAGCGCGGGGGCGGCCGAGTGGCTGACGACGAACGTCGGCCGATCCATCTTGTGCGCGTGTTGGAGGATCGCCTTGAGGACGCGTTGCTGGGCGGCGCGCGTTCCGAGTGTCTTCCCGGCGGGCACGATCTCTCCGTCCTCGATCGTGAGGACGGGACAGAGATGCAGAAGCTTCGCGAGTCGTCCCCGCATCGGGGAGAGGCGCCCGCCGCGGACGAAGTACTCGACCGTCGGGACGAAGACGTAGATGCGTGTTTCCCGCGCTGCCTCGCGCGCAATCTCGCCGCAGTCGGCGAGCGTGCACCCCGCCTCGATTGCCTTAGAGGCGGCCCAGACGACGAGGCCCTCGGCGGCCGAGGCGGAACGGCAGTCGACGACCTCAATCGGAACGCCGCTTTCCTCTGCGACTTGGCGTGCCGCAGTTTGCGCGCTCTGCCCGGTCCCGGAGACTTCGGCTGACAAGTGTACCGAGACGATCCCCTCGTGGGTCTGTGCCAGGTGTCGGTAGAGCATGAGGAAATCGATCGGGCGGGGCTGCGAAGTCTTGGGAAAGACGGGAGACGTCGTCAGTCGATCGTAGAACTCACCGGGCGTGATGTCGACGCGGTCGAGGAGGACCTCATCCCCGAACGCCAGGCGAACCGGGACGACGTGGATCCTCCGCTCCGTGAGGATCTCCACCGGGAGGTCGCAGGCCGAGTCGGTGACAAGCGCGATCCCACTTCGTGCCTGAGCCGCAGGCTCCCTGGCGACCGCGACGAGCATGTCCTCGACCTTGGGATTCTGCACATCCCCGTACTCCGCAAGCAGGGCCAGGACGTACGCCGGCACGTTGCTGTGGACGTGGGCGTGGATCTCGGTGTCGGTCCCTGCGACGACGACCGAATCGCCCAGGGTCGACAGGCGTTCGATGATCTCCCGTTGCGGGACCCGCTCACCGCGGACGACGGCCTCGACGCAGTACCGGAAGTCGAGCCGCTGTGGGGCGGGATTCGGAGGCGCCTCGATCGGCTCATCCAGCGTTGGAGGAGGGGGTTCCTCCTCCGCGCCGCGGTGGAGGAAGTCTCGGATTCCTTCGAGAAAGTGAACGAAACCGAGCGCTCCCGCGTCGACGACCCCGGCCTGCTTCAACACAGCGAGGCGGTTCGTCGTTTCGGCGAGTGACTCCTTCGCGACACGCAGTCCCTCGTCCATCAGGGCCCGGAAGTCGGGGAGTCGCTCCGCGTGCCTGGAGAGGTGCTCGGCGACGTCGCTGATCACCGTCAGGATCGTCCCCTCGCGCGGCTGGGCGAGCGCTTCGCGCGCCCGCGTCGACGCTCTTCGTAGGGCCTCAGCGAAGCGCTGCACCGACACCTGAACGGAATCGCTGAACCCTTCCCGCAGGCCCTGGAAAAACTGGGCGAAGATCACACCGGAGTTCCCTTGTGCCCCGGTGAGCGCGCTGGTGGCGATCGACGAGCTCACGGCGGCAAGCGAAGGGAGAGGTTGTCGCAGTCCATCGACGATCGCGTTCATGGTCAATGCCAGGTTTGTGCCCGTGTCGCGATCTGGCACCGGGAAGACGTTGATCCGATCGAGATGATCCCGGTGAGCGATGACCCGGCGAGCACCGGCAACGACGCCCTGCTGCAGGAACTCGCGCGTGAGGGTACGAATCGAGCGATCGGTCTCTTCTGGCATCACGACCGGATCATACGAGAGGAAACGCAGCGGGGGCAACCGCGACGAAACAAAGGAAAGGCTCCGATCGCGGAGATCGGAGCCTTCGTTTCAGTTCAGTTGTTTCCGACTAGCGAACGGTGAGCGGAACGAGGACGGTCTCCCCTTCGCCGTAGACGGCCCAAACGAGGAAGTCTCCCGGCGGGAGTCCGGCTGTTTCGATCCCGAGCACGTACAGCCCGTCGTCGTAGCGGCTGGTGAACAAGTACACCGGAGCGATTCCTCCGCCAGAGCCTGCGGCATCGCCCCAAGGGATCGCCGTGGGTTCGCTGACGCGGATCCACGGCCAACCGGTCTGCACTCGCTCACTGCGCGGCAGATCGAGTCCGACCTCGATGACTTCACCGGTCACGGCGACCGACGATTGGAGGTCGACGAACAGTTGCATCTCCTCCAACGTCTGCGAGTTGACGACGTCGGCGGTGGCGACGAGCGGCCGCCCGTTCGCGTCCACGCCTTGGGTGACGATCCCGAGGTTGGTGTGCCAATTGTCCGGCTCGTCTGGGCCGAGCGGGTCGGTCCGTTCCATCGTTCCGAAGGTTCGCGCATCCCCGGCTGGCCAACCGCGGGACGACTCGAACGCATTCGCGGTGTCGATGACCTGCTGCGCGTCGTCGAGCAGTTCGATGATGTCGCCTCCATCGTAGAACTCCATCTCGAAGGGCGCGACGTCATCGTAGACGATGTCGGCGTCGATGTTGCCAATCGTCCTGTCGTCGCCGCGCTCGAGGAGCAGATAGCTCTCGTCGAGATCGACCGGTCGCGCGACGACCCTCCACGACAGACCGTCGCCGCGCTCGATGAACTCGATCGACGGGGTCGGGTCGCGGTCGGCGAGCTCGCAGGCCGATACCGCAGCCGGCGCAAGGACGCCGGAGAGCGGCACGACCTTCCAGACGTAGTCGTCGTCCGTCACCGGCTCCTTCTTCCGCCAGCGCAGGAACCAGCCGTCCAGGTCGACCTCTTCACTGCCGATGTTGCGCAACTCGATCCACTCATCGTCAGGGCTCGCTGCGGTGCCGCTCCACGCGATCTCGCTGATGATCACCCTGCCGTCGCACTCGGCCGCGCCACCCTCACCACCACTCAGGACGGTGATGTCGGCGCTGTCTTCGTCGTTCGCTGAATTCGGATCGGGGAGATCCGTTTCCTCCACCATAGCGGTGTTGATGATCGTCGTGCCAGCAGTCCCTGCGTTCGTCTCTGCGGTGATGCGGAGTGTACGCGATCCTGCTAGTGGCAATAGTCCGACGACCCAGTCGCCGGTGGTTTCGTTGTAGCTGCCGGCGCCGTCGTCAGAGATGTAGGTAAGGCCGGCAGGCAGCACATCCGAGATCACGACGCCGGTCGCGTCGTCCGGTCCGTTGTTGAGCACGGTGACCGTCCAGACGACCGTGTCGCCCTCAGATGGTGTTGGGTTGTCGACCGTCTTGACCACCGCGAGGTCGGCAGCGACAACCGTGACGTCGGCCGAGTCCTCGTTGTTCGACTCATCAGGGTCCTCGATGTCGGTCTCGATCACGAGGGCCGTGTTGGTGATCGTCGTTCCCAGTGTGCCACGGTCGACCCGCGCTGTCATCTGAAGCGACGTCGACGAGCCGACGGGAAGTGTTCCAACGACCCAGCGGTCGGTAACCTCGCTGTAGTCGCCGCCCCCGTTGTCGGATACATACTGGAGTCCCAGAGGCAGGACGTCCTCGAGAGCGACTCCGGTTGCCGTATCCGGCCCGTCGTTCGTCACGGTGATCGTGAATGTGACGTCGCTCCCTTCGTAAGTGAGAGGGTCATCGACATCCTTCTCGACGATCAAGTCGGCCTGCGGGGTCCTGACGACGACAGAGTGGTCGTCGCTGACCGGATCGGTCTCGTCACTGTCTGCCGTCGCGGTGTTGTCGACGCGTGGCATGTCAGCCTCGGTGGTCGGGCCGTACGTTGGCGCCGGGGTGAGCGTGGCGCTCCCGCCAGGCGCGAGGGTGCCGAGGTTGACGTTGAGGCCCAATGTGGCGTCGGTGACGATGACGTTGTGGAGTGTGACGTCGCCTGTGTTGGTGACGGTGATCGCGTAAACGATCGTCTCGCCGAC